>JAKSCH010000467.1 GCA_022360695.1 Gemmatimonadota bacterium | reverse complement strand
TCGGGCTCGAACGGCGTGACGTTCACGATCAAACCACAGCGCGCGTAGGTGGACTTGCCGACGCAGATCGTGAGGATCGTCCGCGGGATGCGGAAATACTCGATCGAGCGGGCGAGCGCGAAGGAGTTCGGCGGCACGATGCACACGTCGCCCTTGTACTCCAGAAACGAGCGCTCGTCGAAGTCTTTCGGATCCACCACCGGGAACAACGCGTTGTGGAAGATGCGGAACTCGTCCGCGACGCGCATGTCGTAGCCGTAGCTGCTCACGCCGTACGAGATCACTCCGTCGCGCACCTGATTCTCCGCGAACGGCTCGATCATCCCGTGGTCTCGCGCCATTCGCCGGATCCAGCCGTCGCTCTTGATCGCCATGCGTTTCCAGGCTCGGGTCGGGTACGGAGGCGTCGAAGCGGACGCCTCGGGTCAGGTACGAAGACGTCGAAACGGACGCCGGTCGCTCAAGCTATCGGCGACGTCAAGAGGCGGCACCTCGCCTTCGCCCGACCGGGCTGCGGGCTCACGTCCGGGTCAGCGCGATCCATCCGGCCCAGACCCACGCGGCGATCAGGAGGCCGCCACCGATCGGCGTGATCGCGCCGAGCCACCGCACGTCCGTGATGGCCAGCGCGTACAGGGTGCCGCTGAAGATGAGGACGCCTCCGAGGAACAGGAGGGCGGGTCCGTTCCAGACCGCGAGGGGCCAGCGGGCCATCGCCAGGGACACGAGGCCGAGCGCCAAGGCGTGGTACACGTGATACCGCGCCGCCGTCTCGAAGATCTCGAGGTTGGCCGCGCTCAAGCGGTCGGAGAGTCCGTGGGCCCCGAACGCGCCGGCGGCCACGCCCAGGGCACCCAGGAAAAACGCTAAGCCGAGGAATAGTCTATGCATAGCCCCTGCCTTGATCGAGTCGTCGAAACGCGCGTTCCGCTCGGAACGGCCCTATATTGGGGCGGTTTCGTCGGATCGTTCGATCCCGACGCACGCTCGCCAGCGGGAATAGTGGCCCGAGACGGGCTAAACGCCAGTCTCGGCCGCACTTCGCGGCTACGAAGGCTTCGGCCGGTGGGATACAAGGGGGATGGGAATGGGAGGAGATCGGCGGATCCTCGCTCTGCTCTCCGAGCGACACGCGGACAACCAACGGATACGCGAAGCGCTGGTCCGCGTAGACGTCGGCGCCACCGTGCTGACACGACCCGAGGAGTTCGAGACGGCCGCCCGCGGCGCGGGCGCCGATCTCGTCGTCTGCGATGGCGCCGCAACCGACCCGGGCCAGGTCCACGACTGGCTCCACGACCCGGCCCGAGCAGGTCGCCCACCGACGCTCTTGGTCATCGTCGATACGTTCGATCGGTCCACGCAGGATGGGGAGCCCGCGCTCAGCCATTTCCTCGCCCGGCCGTTTCGGGGCGAGGCGCTCACCGCCCTGTGTCACGCCCTGATCGAGGGCGCGCCCTCTCGCGGTGAAGATCACGACGCCCCGTCGGTCGCCGTCCGAAAGCCCGCCCGCTTCTCCGCCCGGCCGCTCTACGCCGACGCGGTGGCGTTCGCGCGCGAATCGCTCGCGCGCGCGCGCGAGGGCATCGCGCCGGACATGGGTTGGGCGCGGCTCGTCGCGGAGCGGCTCCACACCTCGCTCGTCCAGAACAACCTCCTGCTCAACCGCGCCCTGGAGCCGCACCACCGCTTCGATCTTTCGACGCACAGCGTGAACGTCGCGATCTTCGCGGGGAAGATCGCAAACAGCCGTGACCTGCCGCTGGACACGACGCTTCGAACCATCGAGGCCGGACTCGTCCACGACATCGGGATGGCGCGGTTACCGGACAGCATCCTCTTCAAGGACGCGGGGCTCACCGACGAGGAGCGGGCCGAGATGGAGCGGCACCCGCTGCTCGGCGCCGAGCTCATCGCGGGTCTCGGTGAGGACTTCCGCTGGTTGGAGCGCGCCATCCGACAAGAGCATGAACGCGCGGGCGGTCAGGGCTATCCGCAGGGGCTGGTAGCCGACGAGATCGACCCGATCGCACGAACGCTCGGTGTCGCCGACCTGTTCGAAGCGTTCTCGCACGCGCGCTCGTACCGATCGCCGTTCACGGCATACGAAGCGCTCGAGAAAGTCGTCGCCATGCGCGGTGAGCACTTCGATGGTGCGACGGTGGACGCGCTGGCCAACGAGATCTCGGTCTTCCCTCTCGACTCGTACGTGAAGCTCTCGTCGGGGGCCATCGGTCGCGTGATCGCGACGAACCCGGAGAACTTGATGCGCCCCACGATCGAGGTCTTGTGGAACGAGACGTGGGCCCCGATCGACCCGAAGATCATGGCGCTCGACAAAGTCCCCGAGATCGCCATCGAACGGCCGCTTCACGAATCCGAGGTTCCGATTACGTGACCTTCCCCAACGTCTACGTCGTCGGGGGCAAAGCGAGAGAGACGAAGGAACCGCTCCAGGAGTGGGCGTGGTTCGACGAAGCCCGGGTGCTGCGCGTCGACCCGAACTCCGGTGAGACCGAGTGCGTCATCCGACACGTGACGCCACCCGAGTTGCTCCCGGACGACGGCGCGTCGGTCGTCTTCAAGGCGGGATTCCGAACGGATGCGTCGCTCCTGCTCGTCTCGCAGACCGAGGTCCTCGAGTACGACCTCGATCGGTACGAGATCCAAAGCTCCATCTCGCACCCGTGCTTCAACGATCTCCACCACGTACGGCCGCTGCCGAGCGGGAACCTGGCCGTCGCGGTCACCGGGCTCGATCTGATCGTCGAGATCACGCGGGGCGGCGACATCGTTCGCGAGTGGCCGGCGCTGGACGAAGACGCGTTCACGCGCTTCGCACGGGACAAGGACTACCGAAAAGTCGCGACGACGAAGCCCCACCTCGCCCACCCCAACTATGTGTTCGAGCTCTCGGGACAGCTGTGGACGACGCGGTTCAATCAGCGCGATGCGATCTGCCTCGAGAACCTCGACGACCGCATATCGATCTCCGACGTGCCGGCGCACGACGGGCACTTGCTCGACGGCGCGCTCTACTTCACGACCGTGCAAGGCGACGTGGTCGTCGTGGACGTAGGCACGTACGAGCGGACCGTGCACTCGCTGCCGGCGTTCGCCGGGAGCGAGGATCGTCTCGGTTGGTGTCGCGGCCTCACGCTGCTGGATGAGGGACGCCGCGCCATCGTCGGTTTCACACGGCTGCGGAAGACCAAGTTCGAGCGAAACGTCGCCTGGGCGAAGCGACACATGCGCCGGGGTCTGCTTCGACGCCCCGACCGGACGTACGTGAACGAGGGCACGATGATCCTCTGCGTCGACCTGGAGGCGGGTCGCATCCTGGGGCACGTCGATCTCGAGCCGCACGGCTTGAACGCGATCTTCTCGATCCACCGGGCCGCGTGAGCTCGAGTCACGACATGAGCACGACGCACACCGACGACGCGCCCCGAGAGATTCTCTTCGTGCTCGGAGCGCCGCGAAGCGGGACCACGTTCCTGGTTCGGTTGCTGTTCGAGTTTTTCGACTACGGTCTCGGACCGGAAGGTCACTGGATCGCCCCGATGTCGCGCCGCGCCGCCGCGATCGGCGATCTGTCCGAACCCGCGAACCTGGAACGCCTGGTCGAGGAGATCCTCGCGACCGAGATGTTCGAGATCGTCCGCGAGCAGTACAGCGACCGCTACGGTCGGACGATCGACGTCAGCAAAGAGGGCGTGCTCGAGCGCGTCCGTGAGCCCGCGTATCCGAGCGTCGCGTACGCGGCGCTCGAGTGTCTCGCGCACCAGCTCGGCCGGTCGCGCGTAGCCAGCAAGGACCCGGGGTTCTATCGCGAGCTCGACACGCTGAACGAGCTGTTCCCCACCGAGGCCAAGTATCTGTGCGTCGTGCGCGACGGCCGGGA
>JAKSCH010000225.1 GCA_022360695.1 Gemmatimonadota bacterium | reverse complement strand
CGCAGCTCCAGGTCCGCGGGGTGGTACGTCAGCGTGTCCCAGTCGAACTGGGCCTTCGTGAAGCCGAGCTCGAGCGCGATTCGCTCGGCCCCGCGCGCCTCGCCGTGCGGCACCGCGATGTCCATGTCGAGGCCACAGCGGTCCCAGAACGACTCGTAGGCCGTCCCGGCGACGGCCGTCCCCTTGAGAAGACTGAACGGTACGCTCGCCTCGTCGAGCGCCCGCGTCACTCTCCGGAGCACCGTCATCTGCAAGCGGACGAAGGTGTCGACCGAGACCAGGCGATCCCGTACCCGGCGCCCGGCCGCCGTCTCCGACGCGCCGGATCCCGCCCAGTCGAAGAGCCGCGGCGCCACGACGGGGAGCACGCGCCACACCGACATCGCCAGATCGCACGCGTCCGCGAACTCGATACCGATAGGGGGCGGCGGCGAGCTCCCCGTTCCGAGCAGCCAGGCGTGTCGTGCGGGCGACGTCGCCGCCGGATCGCGCGAGGGCGCGGATTCCTTCGGAGCAGCCGCCAGTTCCCGAGCGATTCCGCTCATCCGCTCGCATCCCCCTGGGGTGCGTCCTCATGCACCGGGAGCTGTTCCTTCGAGGCCGACAGGCCGAGCCGGCGAGCGACGGCCGAGGCCAAGGTGTCGACGGCGGGCGACGCGGCGTCTCCGCCTCGGAGCCCCGAAGCCAACCGACTCGCCAGGCGATCGACCTGAGCCGAACTCCAACCGCCGGCCCATGACGCCTGTCGGCGCGCGAGTCGCGACGCCAAGGCGCTGGCCAGGCTGTCGACTCGAAACGACGCCGACGTTCCGGGCGATGCGAACCGGCCGGCGGAGACGAACCGGCCTGCGGACGCGAACCGGCCTGCGGACGTGAAGCGGCCCGCCGACGCCAAGCGGCCTGGGGATGCCGCACGCCGGGAGGCGGCCGCGCCCGACGCCGCGCGGGACGCCCACCGGTCGCCAAAGCGACCTACGATCGCACTCGCCACGGCCGAAGCCAGGGCGTCCACCGCCGAGGAGGCGACAACGCCGGGTGAGTCGTTACCGCTCGCGTTCGTCGCCCTGGAACTCGAATCTCTCTCGTGCCGCATGGTATTCCTCCTCCTGGTGTGGGGCCTCTACGAAACCGCGAGCGACCGTCGGTTGTGCGGGCGTCGCGAGGTCGTCGGCACGGTCTCGGGCGTCCGGTCCCTGACGACCGGCGCGTGTCGAAACCGCCTGCATGGGATGTCCGTGGCGTAGGTCGTGCCGTGGATTGCCGCCTGAGGGGACGGATACGGCTCTACGGGGCTGGAGCCCGACATCGCTACGTTCTCCCGAGATGATCCCGAATGCGACATCGGCCACCTAGTCCAATTCGAATTCGCCTCTTCCCAACCCTCCCCCCGTCATCGGCCGTGCTCACGAGATCGCGACTACGCTCGCGAGACAGCCGGCCCTTCGATCCATCCTGGACGACGGGCCTCTGGCTTGCCTACCGTGCCCCATCGAGATCGCGCGACATAGTCGAGGCCTCTCGACAGAGGCATATAGACGCTGCATCGACAGTCGTCGACGGTCAACCAACTATAGTGACTAGACCCGCAGACCGTAAAGACCGACGCACCGAACCCTCCTCGCTGGGCTTCCCCCATAGAGGCGCCACATAACGCGGGTGCGGCGCGTGCCATCGGACGATTCGGCAGAAGTGACCGTGAATTCGTGAGATTCGACCCCTGGACGCGTGGAGTCGGGGAGCCGGATACTCCGCTGCTGCGTCGTCTCTAGCGACAGATCGAGATCGATGTCGCGCTCGACGTCTGCACTCTGTCTGTATGCCCGGACCGAGTTTGGAGAGATCGAGCGGCGCCCCAGGTGGTCGTTGAAAATGCAGTCATCTGTATAGTCTGACTGTGGACGGGAGAGCAATCTGCCGGCGATGGGATCGCGCTTGGTGTACGCGGCGTCTCGGAGCGATGAGAACGACGGGGCCGTACGGTCCCGATCCGGCTCACGTCCACACGCCCGCGTCCTCCAGGGTGCGGAGGCGGATCAGGTTGGCGGAAGCGTCCACCCGAGCTCGGAGGCCCGTCCTTGCGCCGGAAGCTCCTGGCTCGCCCACGCCTCCGGCGACGTCCCGTCCGTCGTGACGTGCTCCTCCGACAACAGCCGCTTTCGACGCGCCTGCCGTACCACCCCGTCCGGGAACGCCGCCGCGATCTCCCCCTTCAGCAGCCGATCGCTACGGATCGAGTACGGCACCTGGAGCAGAAGCGCTCGAAGGAGACGCTCCGGCGGCTCTGCTTCGGATCCGCTCCGCGCATCCTCGCCTCCCGTTCTCTCCGAGGGGCGCCGGCATCCTACCCATCTGCTACCCCCGACACCATCCGTAGGAAACGAGAGCTTTTCAGCAGCGTGCCAGGTGGGAATGGGCGAAGAGGGATTCGAACCCCCGACCTCCTGCTTGTAAGGCAGGCGCTCTGAACCGACTGAGCTATTCGCCCGAACGTCTGCGGCCGCGTACAGAGGCGGCGTTCCGCCCCTTCGGCGTCCCTACGGGTCCGAACGCTTGGGGCTGTTCTAGGGGCTGAACGATGTCCCGCGCGGGAACACAACGCTACCCCGATGATCCTTGGTGTTCCCGCAGCTCACGGCGGATGAGCATGATCGATTGGTTCAATCACGCGTCACAAACGAGCTGAACTG
>JAKSCH010000253.1 GCA_022360695.1 Gemmatimonadota bacterium | reverse complement strand
GGCGGCCCGACAACCTCCGGTCCCTCGAGCGGCCGAGCCGGCGGTCGCAGCCGATGCGCCGCCAGCGCCGGAGCGCGAAGGCCGTCGTGCGCTCCCCGCGGTCGTGCCCTCGACGGCGCCGCGTCCGGAGGCACCGAGCGCGCGCGCGGACGCGGTCGACGACGTGCTCGAGTACCGAACCCCGATCGCCCCGGAGCCCGCGAGCGTCGACACGTTGGAAGAGCGAGCGCTCGCGGCGCTGGTCCGCGCGCTCGCCAGCGATCGCACGAACATCAGAGCCCAGGCCGTGCAGGCGCTCGGGAACCTCGAATCGCCCCGCGCGGTCGAGAACCTGACGTCGGTGCTTCGTGCCGACGAGAGCCCCCGCGTTCGATCCAAGGCCGCGTGGGCCCTCGGCATGATCGAGGACGCGTCCGCCGTCCCGGCGCTCTCGGATGCCGTGGATGACCCGGAGCCGAACGTGCGAAGTCAAGCCGCATGGGCGCTCGGCATGATCGAGAGCAGCGACGGGGTCGCTCCGCTGGTCGGTGCGCTGAGCGATGACTCGCCCGAGGTACGGAGCCAGGCGGCGTGGGCGCTCGGGATGATCGAGGATCCCGATGCCGCCGATGCCTTGATCGATGCGCTCGAAGACGAGAGCGACGATGTCGCCCAGAACGCCATGTGGGCGCTCGGCCGGGTGATCGGCAACTAATGCGGTGAGTCGCGGCCAAGCGACCCGAAACGGCCCGGTTCGCCGGGCTTTTTCGGGCCCCTACAGTGCTAATTTTTTACCGTCCGGTGAGCGGACGTTCACAGGAGTGAAGCATGCGGATCAAGCTCTCATCGATGGTCCTGCTCGCGGCGGGGCTGTTCGTCACGGCGCCGATCGAGGCGCAGCGCGCCGCGAAACCCAGCGCCGCCGAGGCCCGAGCGGCCCTCGACTCGTCGAGCCCCACGGAGCGTGCGATGGCGGCGTGTTTCCTGGGTCGGATGACCGCGTCGGATGTCCGTCCGGCTCGCGATCGACTGCTCGAGCTGCTCTCGGACGACACGCCGGTCGAGGGTCGGCTGTGTCGAGACTACAACCGGTGGGGACGCTACCGGGACGAGAGCTCACCGGGTCGCGAAGCCGCGATCGCGCTCGAAGAGCTGGGATCCGAGGTGGTCGACCCGTTGCTCCGGATCCTCGACGGACGAGATGCCACCGGTCGTGAGAACGCGGCGTTCGCGCTGGGCCTCGTCGAAGACGCTCGCGCCGTGCCCGCGCTGATCGAGGCGCTGGCGAACGACGACGCGGACGGCGTCCGCGCGCGCTCCGCGTGGTCGCTGGGGCTGATCGAGGACGCGGACGCGGTGCCGGCGCTCTCCCGCGCCGTGAGAAACGACCGAGATGCGGATACCCGGCGGGATGCGGCCTGGGCGCTCGGCATGATCGAAGACCGCGATGGCGTCCCCGCGCTCGACCGCGCCCTCGAGGATGAAGATGCACGCGTGCGCAGCCAAGCGGCCTGGGGCCTCGGGATGATCGAGCACCCGGACGCCGTCGAGGGTCTCAACCGGGCGATCGAGGACACGAACGCACGCGTGCGGAGCCAAGCCGCGTGGGCGCTCGGCATGATCGAGCACCCGGGCGGCGTGCCCGGTCTCGCGCGCGCGGTGCGCGACGACGACGCGGAGGTTCGGAGCCAAGCGGCGTGGGCGCTCGGCATGATCGAGAGTGCCGACGGCGTCGATCCGCTCGTCCGCGCGCTGGATGACCCGGACGCCGACGTGCGCAGCCAAGCCGCGTGGGGCCTGGGGATGATCGAATCGGATCGCGCGACCGCCAGCTTGATTCGTACGCTCGGGTCGGACTCGGAGGCCGAGGTACGCTCGCAGGCGGCATGGGCGCTCGGGATGATCGAAGACCCCGGCGCCACGGACGCGCTGGTCGAAGCGCTCGAGGATCCGGACGCGGGGGTGCGGGAACAGGCGATGTGGGCGTTGTCGATGGTGATCGACGAGGGGGTCCTGTCGCGCGTGGACCGGCGCGCGCTCGCGGAGAAGCTGCGACGGGCGCTCCGGCGCGATCCCTGAGGCTCCGACCGGCCGGCTCCAGGATGCGGCCCCCCGTGCCGCGCCGGGAACCGGATCGGTGAGCCGACCTCACTTCCTCTCGCGCGTTCGCATCGGTCTCGTCCCCGGTGACGGGGCGGCTCTCCTTCCGTAGCGGGTCTTCAACTCTCGCCCGGCCCCGATTGTTGTCTGGAGGCGCGAAACCTGCGCATCGAGACGTTCGGAGCGGAAGGTGGGGGGGATCCCTGAATGACGAGATGATGGACCGGCGACACGTATCCTCCGACGGCGATCGCGCCGAGCGACCGGCGAGGCGACCCTCCGCGGCGAACCCACCCGCCCCCTGTGGGCTTCGGTCCCGCCTGCATCGTCCCCTCCCCGGACTCGCTGCGTTCCTCCTTCTCGGGGTTCTCGCCCAACCGCTGGGCGCCCAAAACGGCGACGGAGCGTCCAGCGATGTGGAGGCGATCGCGCTCACCGACGATGATCGCATCGACCTCGATGGGAACATCGACGAGGCGGCGTGGGGTCGCGCCGCCGCCATCACGGACTTCACGCAGCAGGAGCCGGTCGAGGGCGGGGCGCCGTCGCAGGAGACGGAGGTCCGGATCCTGTTCGACTCGGACAACCTCTACATCGCGGCGCTGATCTTCGATGACCCGGATCGGATCCTGGCGCACCAACGACAGCGCGATGCGTTCCTCTTCACCGACGACCGATTCGCCTGGGTCCTCGATACGTTCCGCGATGGACGCACCGGCTATTACTTCGAGACCAACGCCGCCGGCGTTCTGGGCGATGGGCTCATCACCGGTTCGGGAGGAAGAGGGGGCGGCGGTGGGTTTGGTGGCGTGAACCGATCGTGGGACGGCATCTGGGAAGTCCGAACGACCCGGCGACCCGATGGCTGGTCCGCCGAGATCCGGATCCCGTTCCGCACGCTCAACTTCGACCCCGGTCAGGATACCTGGGGGATCAACTTCCAGCGCTCGATCCGACGTCACAACGAGGAGATCCTGTGGCGCGGCTATCGCCGAAACCAGGGGATCAACCGGCTGGTGTTCGCGGGCGAGCTCACGGGGCTACGCGACCTGTCCCAGGGGATCGGTCTCGAGGCCCGTACGTCGGCGATCGGGAGCTGGCGCAACACGCCGGCCGACGCGGACCCCACGACGTTCCCGCGCGACATCAGTCTCGACCTCAACTACAGCGTGACGCCGAGCCTGCGCGCGTCGTTCAGCGTCAACACGGACTTCGCCGAGGTCGAAAGCGACCAGCGGCGGGTCAACTTGACGCGGTTCCCGCTGTTCTTCCCGGAGCGACGCGATTTCTTCCTCGAAGGCTCGAGCGTGTTCACGTTCGCGCCCCGCAGCGGGCCGACGCCGTTCTTCTCGAGACGTATCGGGATCAGCGACGGCGAGCAGATCCCGATCGATTTCGGCGCGCGTCTGACCGGCCAGGTCGGCGGCGTCGACGTGGGGTTCTACCAGATGGGGACCGGGTCGCAGACGTTGCTCGACACGACCTTGGTCGAGAACGAGTCGTTCACGGTGGGACGCGTGCGGGTCCCGATCTTCGAGCAGTCGACGATCGGCGCGATCTATACGCGGCGGTCGACGAGCGCGGACTCCACCGGGTTCGCGCCGGAGGATCGACATACGGTGGGCGCCGATCTCGACTACCGCACGCGAAGCTTCCTGGGGAGCAACAACCTCGAGATCGAGGCGTTCCTCGTCTGGAACTCGAACCCGGAGCCCGAGGAGGATCGCTCGTTCCAGGACCTGTCCGCGTGGGGGTTCCGCTTCAACTTCCCGAACGACATCTGGCAGGCGCACCTCTCGTACCGCGAGTTCGGCGACGACTACAGCCCGGCCGTGGGCTTCGTCCGCCGCAACGACTTCCGCCGGATCGAGCCGAGAATCGGGTGGGCGCCTCGGCCCGACATCGATTGGATCCGTCAGCTCGAGTTCTCGGTCCAGTACCGCAATCTGTGGGAGCTCGGCTCGGGCGTCCTCGAGGAGCAGGAGCTTCAGATCAACCCGCTCGAGATCGACTTCGAGAGCGGTGACAACCTCAACTTCCAGGCGGTACGGACCTTCGAGTTCCTCGATGAGTCGTTCGAGATCCGGGACGACATAGACATCGAAGCGGGCGAGTACACGAACTGGGAGTACCGCTTCCGCGGACGCACCGCGAGCCGGCGGCCGGTATCCGTTCGCGGCGGTGTCAACGTCGGCGGGTTCTGGAACGGCGATCGGGTACGCTACGACCTCAACGCGAACTTTCGACCCAGACCGGGCATCAGCTTCGAGACCGGGTACGAGCGAAACGACGTCGAGCTCCCGCAGGGAGACTTCGTCACCAACCTCTATCGCCTCGAGGGCTCGTGGGACCCGACCCCCTGGGTGAGCTTCACGAATCAGCTTCAATACGACGACGTGAGTCAGGTCGTCGGGCTCTTCGCCCGCTTTCGATGGATCCTGACGCCGGGCAACGACATCTTCCTCGTCTACACGCACAACTGGCAGGACTTCAGCGCCGGGGTGCTCGACGAGCCGACCGATCCGGAGCTCATCGGATTCCAGACGCTGTCTCGCGGCGCGTCGATCAAGCTCAACTATACCTACAGGTTCTGAGCGTGCTAGGTTGGAGCGGATTCGATTCGACGCTCGGTCCCCGAGAACGGAGGCAGCCATGATCTCGAAGCACAGCGTTTCCCGTCGCAGCTTCATGGGAGGTACCGCGGCTGCCCTGGGGTACCTGGGTCTGCGTCCCGCCGAGGCGTGGTCGATCGAGACGTCGGTCCCACGACCCCGCTTCCCCTTCACGGACGACGAGTACGACTCGCTCACCAAGCTCTCCTCGAACGAGAATCCGTACGGCCCGTCGGAGTCGATGCTCGAGGCGATGAACGCGGCGTGGAAGTACTCCAACCGCTACGGCTACCCCGACGGCGACATCCTCGAGAGGATCGCGGAGCACCACGGGGTCGGCACCGAGAACATCATCCTGCACGCCGGCTCCGGAGAAACGCTTCGCGTCGCGGGGCTCGCGTTTCTCGGACACGATCAAAAAGTGGTGGGCGTCGAGCCCACGTTCACGACGGTGTACCGCGCGGCAAGCGGAATCGATGCCGATGTGATCGCGCGACCGCTCGACTCCGACTACCGACAGGACATCGATGATCTGATCCAGGTCACGAATCGGAACTACCGCGACGTGGGTCTCGTGTACGTCTGCAACCCCAACAACCCGACGGGCGTGGTGGTCGGGGCGGATGAGATCCGTCGCCTGCTCGACGGCATCCCGGAGGACATCCCGGTCCTCGTCGACGAAGC
>JAKSCH010000148.1 GCA_022360695.1 Gemmatimonadota bacterium | reverse complement strand
GATGCCGCCGGAGTCGGGCGGGCGACGCTGTATCGTCACTTCTCGTCACGGGAAGACCTGATCCGCGCGCTGGCCGTGGAGTCGATTCGCGAGATGGATCGGGCCACGGCCCACATCGAGGAGAGCGCCACGAGCGCGCGTCACGCGATCGAGCTCGTGTTCGAGGCCGTCGCGCCGCTCGGCGAGCGATACCACTTCCTGACCATGGAGACGTCGTTGTTCGATGACCCGGGAGTGACTCGCTCGTGGGACCGGCAGCGACGCGACATGAGCGAGCTGATCGAGCTGGCCAAGGAGGAGGGCAGCATGGCGCGCGACGTACCCACGCCGTGGGCCGTCGCGGCCGCCGACGCCCTGATCTACGCGGCCTGGACGGCGGTGAAAGACGGCGATGTCGCGCGCAACGACGCCGGCCGGCTGGCGTCGCGAACGTTTCTGGACGGCTTGGGGCCGACGAGCCGGGGAGATGCGGGGCTTTCATGATGATCATCCGCCGGTTGTCGTATCGATATCGCGCCCGTCTCCGGGCGTGGGAGAGCGACGGTCCTCGGTCGGGCTTTTCGTCGGCGATCCGAATCGCCTTGTTCGCGGGTCTCGCGACGCTCGCCGCGTGCTCGGGCGCGCGCCGAGATGTCGCGACATCGCTCGAGGATCTCAGCGTCGGCCTCCCGGCCGCATGGGACGGCGCCTCGGCCGAGGAGGCGCCGCTCTCGACCCACTTCGTCGAGTTGATCGACGACGAGCGGCTGCGGTCGCTGATCGCGGAAGCGATGACGGCGAACCCCGACCTACGTGCCGCCGCGCGACGACTCGAGGCGTCCCGCCGGCTGCTCGCGGAGACACGCGCCGCGCGGTGGCCGCTGGTGGAGGCCAACTACTCGGCGGCGCATTCCGATCAGGCGCTCGATGTGTTGGGGGAGAACCTCGCCGATGTGTTCGGCGGGAGCTCCTCGGAGACTCGCCACCGCGTCTCGCTCGGCGTGGCCTGGGAGGTGGATGTCTGGGGGCGCCTGGCCGATCTCCACGACGAGAACGGGGCTCATGCGGCGGGGCAAGCGGCCGACTTCGCGGCGGCCCGGGACGCGCTCGCGACCCGGCTGATCCAGGCCTGGGTCGAGGTGATCGCGCTTCGGCAGGCGTTGACGGTCGAGACCGACCGAGTCGAGGTGCTCGAACGGCTCCAGGCGACGATCACGAACCGCTATCGACGCGGGATCGGCGATCTGGACGATCTGGCGGCGGCGCGCGCGACGACCGAGCTCGCGAGCGCCGGCCGGGTCGCGCTCCAGGATGAGCACGATCGAGCGGTCCGCGCGCTCGAGCTGCTGCTCGGTCGCCCCCCGCGGGCGGCTCTGCTCACGGCCGAGGCGCTGCCGACGATCGGGGAGGTGCACCCGGGCTACCCGGGCGCCGTCCTCGCGCGGCGTCCCGACGTGAGCGCGGCCCTGTGGCGTCTCACCGCGGCCGATGCCGGGGCGGCCGCCGCCGCGCGGGCTATGCTGCCCGGCGTTCGCCTCACGGGGGACCTCTACAGCGACAAGAACTCCCTCGGGGACCTCCTCACGGGTGGCATACTGTGGGGCGTTGTCGGGTCGATCACGCAGCCGATCTTCCAGAGCGGCCTCCTTCGCGCTCGGTCGGAGGCGCGT
>JAKSCH010000135.1 GCA_022360695.1 Gemmatimonadota bacterium | reverse complement strand
TCGCGCTCGAGCGTCTCGACCAGCTCGTCCGCGATGAGGGTGTAGCCCTCCATGATGCGCTGCGGGGTCTTCTCGTAGCCGGGATACGCCGTGTCGGAGACGACGACCCACCCCTCCTCCGTCGCGCGCTCTTGCACGTGGGCGACGGCGCCGTCGTAGCCGCCGTCGAAGCGCTCCACGCGGGCCCCGTGCGACTCGATCGCGGCCGCCCGCGCGGGGACCGCGTCCGCCGGGAGCACGACGACGCACCCACAGCCCAGCTGCTCGCTTCCCCACGCCACCGATCGTCCGTGGTTGCCCGCGGACGCCGTGGTCGTCGTGACATCGGCGGCCAGGGGGTGACCGCGTCGTAGCTCCTCATCGGTCGGCCGCTCTCCCGTGTGTCGCTCGATCGTATCCTGCAGGACCCGCAAGACCGCGTACGCGCCGCCCAGGGCCTTGAACGACCCCAATCCGAAGCGACCCGACTCGTCCTTGCAGGAGACGGCTCGGACGCCGAGCCGGCGCGCGAGCTCGGGCAAGGCCACGACGGGCGTCGGCTCGTATCTCGTCCACGTACGGATCGCGCGGCGGGCTTCCGCCGCCTCGACCAGGAACGGAGCGTCGGAGGGGTCGGACGACTCCGTCGTACCCCGAAGCGAGAGTCGAACGGCGGCAGCGCCGGTTGCGGCGACTTCGATCGCCGAGCCACCATCGGTGCTCACCCTCTATCCCCCTGCCTGGAGCGCATCTTGGATCTCGGTTTGTTCTCGATCAGCCTCACCGTCGGCGACCTCGCGGTTTCGAAGGAGTTCTACGAGAAACTGGGGTTCGAGGTGACGGGCGGCGACATGGAGCAGGGCTACCTCATCCTCACGAACGGTCGCTCGGTGATCGGGCTGTTCCAGGGGATGTTCGACAAGAACATCCTCACGTTCAACCCGGGCCTGACCCTGGACGGCGGGCAGCTCGAGGAGTACACGGACGTTCGGGAGATCCAGCGCGCGCTGCGTGAGCGAGGGATCGAGCTCATCCAGTCGGCAGACGAGGACGACGAGGGCCCGGCGCACATCACGCTCGAGGACCCGGATGGCAACCCGATCCTGATCGATCAGTTCTTCTAGAGGATCCGTCCGGACCGCGTCCGACGGGCGGTCCGAAGACGCCCGAGCTGTGACCCCCCCGGTCGAGCGGTCGTCTCTCGGATACGGAGAGCGCATATCGCAATGGGGCGCGGGCCCCTGAGAGGAGATAGAGATGCGAACGAAACGACGAGCTCTCGGCAGCCTCGCGATCGCGGCTTTGGTCGGGTTCGTGGGGGACGGCGCGGGGAACGGGCTGGCGGCGCAGGAGGCTGATGAGGCGGCCCGGGCCGGCGACGCGATCGTCGCCATCGACGTCTCGAAGGGCCGCGACCTGGATGAGACCCAGGTGATCCGGGTACAGGTCCGCAACGATCTCATCCCGACCGGCTCGGTCGTGGTCTCGCTCGTCTCGCTCACACGACCGGAGCTGGTATTGGGCGCGGTGCTGTCGAACGAGTCGCGCGAGTGGCTGATCGATTCGCGGTTCTATCAGGGCGACTTCCAGCTCGTCGCGACCGGCAGCCAGGCGGGGACCCAGGTCTCGCGGCGGATCAATGTCGCCAATCAGACCCGCGTGAAGTGGAGCCTGGGAACGGGTCTCGTTCGAGTCGAGCGGCTCGAGACCGACGACGGGGTCGAGGGAGAGAGCTGAGCTAGGACGGTGCTCTCGGCCGGAACCCGATCGCGACGTCGACCGGGCCTCGAAGCGCCGCCGGGAAACCGGCGGCGCTTTTCGTTTGGTCCGACCCGGCGGCGGTCGGCTCCCCGTCGCGATCGTCACGGGGTGGTTCCTGCTCGGCGTCTTTCGTTACCGGCAGCTTCCGAAGCGGCGCTCGCGGACCGATACTGACGCTATGTCCTACCAATCCCTGGATGCCGACAAGCTGACCGCGACGGTGGTCCGGCTGAAGCAGCGCATCGACTCGAGATTGCCCGACACCAATCTCGTGCGCGTCGCCGACGAGCTCGTCAAGCTCGCGGAGAAGGCGCGCGACGCGACGGATCGACTGACGCGTCCGATGATCGCGCTTCGAGTGATCAGCACGCTGTTGGTCGGCGTGATCGCGATCGGGCTCACCATGACGATCGTCGGCATCACGGTGGAGCCCCTGGGATTCGGCGACTTCTTGGAGGCGTTGGAGGCGGGGATCAACTCGGCGGTGTTGATCGGGATCGGCGTGTTCTTTCTGCTTTCGCTCGAGCGTCGCATGAAACGACGCATCACGATGGCGTCGCTCTCGGAGCTCCGGTCGATCGTGCACATCATCGACATGCACCAGCTGACGAAGGATCCGCAGTACGCGATCCGCCCGATCGTCGACACGGCCGCGTCGCCCACGCGGCTGCACGACCGTCAGATGCTCACCTGGTATCTGGACTACTGTAGCGAGCTGTTGTCGTTGTCCGGAAAGATCGCCGCGCTGTATCTGCAAAAGTTCGATGATCCGGTGGTCTTGTCGGCCGTCAACGAGATCGAGGGGTTGACGACCGGACTCGCGGGCAAGGTGTGGCAGAAGCTGATGATTCTCGAGATGGGTCCGGCGCCGGATGGACCGCTACAGTCGAGCGATCCGGTCGCCGGGAGCTCGGATCTCGATACGAGGTGGCGCTGATGGCGTTCGATGAGGCCGTCGCGAGTCGTGTTCGCGACGCGCTCGAGCGGCTGGAGCTCGCGTTGGTGGCGTCGCTACCCGCGAAGTGACCGAGCCGCGACGCGCCGCCGCGCACCGGGTCAGGAACCCGCCGGGGTGATCCCCACCCGACGCCCGGACCCGACGGCGTGAACCCGGACGTCGGGATGGGCCTCGTCTACTATGCGGTGTTCATCGCCGCGATCACGCTCCACGAAGCGGCGCACGCGTGGGCCGCGCTGCGAGGGGGAGACCCGACCGCGTATCACGGCGGACAGGTCACGCTCGACCCGCTTCCGCACATTCGACGCGAGCCGTTCGGGATGGTGGTGCTCCCGTTGATGTCCGTATTCCTGATGGGATGGCCGTTCGGGTTCGCGAGCGCGCCCTATAGCGTAGAGTGGGCGCGGAAGTACCCGAAGCGGGCCGCGTGGATGGCGCTTGCCGGTCCGGCGGCGAACGCGGTCTTGGTCGCGCTGTCGTTCGTCGCGATCCGCTTGGGGTCGATGACCGGGGTCTTCGGCGCGCCGGACGCCGTGACGTTCGACTCGGTCGTCGCGGCCATGACGCCCGGCCTATGGTCGGCGGTGGCGACGCTGCTGAGCATCTCGCTGTCGCTCAACATCCTGCTCGCCGTCTTCAACCTGCTTCCCTTCCCGCCGCTCGATGGGAGCGGAGCCGTTCCGCTCCTTCTCAGTCCCGAGACGACCCGTCGCTACCAAGATCTGTTGTGGAGACACCCCGGGCTCGGCTGGATCGGCATCCTGATCGCATGGCAGTCGCTCGGCTACGTCTTCGATCCGGTGTGGATCGGGATCGTGAACCTGCTCCACCCGGGCGTCACGTACGGCTGATCGCGCACCTACTCGACGCCCGACCCGTGTCTAGCAGCAGCCATCGGGACCACGGCAGGGCTCCTCGGCCTCGATGGTCGCGTCGTACTCCTGTCCTTTGCTTTCGCGCGGGTCGCGCAGCGCGGTGCGAGAGCAGTCGAACGGCGCCGCTTCGGACAACGGGACATCGACGCGCGGGTCGACGAAGTCGAACTGTCCCTCGTACGGCGCCCGTTTGTACAGCTGGTAGGTCTTGTCGCACACGGCGTAGCGAACGCCCCGCTTCATCCGGTGCCCGTCGTCGTCGAGTACTTCCTTGAAGGGTCCCCGGTAGATCACGGCCTGATTCCGTTCCCAGCAGGGACCTTCCTTGCCCTTGAACGCCTCGACGGTCACGGATCGGAACTCGATCCCCTGCACCGTCCGCCACGCATCGGCTTGTCGCTCGAGCACGCGGACGCCGTGGAAGCCCGCCGCTTCGAACGCCTCCAGGAACCCGGTCTCGGTGAGCGCGCCGGAGATGCACCCGGACCACAGATCCGCATCGTCTTGCAGGTGTGACGGGACCGGCTCGTCGGACACGATATCCGAGATGACCGCTCGCCCCGTCGGTGACAGCACGCGATAGATCTCCGAGAACAGACGCTCTTTCTCCGCGTGATCCACGAGGTTCAGCACGCAGTTCGAGACCACGATATCGATCGAGTCGGACGCCACGAGCGGCTCGTCCCGACGGAGTCGGTCCGCGATCGCGTTGGCGGCCGCGAGCCCGTCCGCGTCCGAAACGGGGCTGGCGTCGAGCGCGGCGTCCAAGCGGTCGAGGTCGAGCGCCAGGTCCTGGATCCGACCGCGCCGAAACTCGACGTTCGCGTACCCGAGCCGCTCGCCGACCGTGGATGCGGCGGCGCGCGCCACGTCGAGCATCTCGCCGGTCATGTCGACCCCGATGACGCGGCCCTCCGGCCCCACCACCTGGGAGGCGATGAAGCAGATCTTCCCGGTACCGCTCCCCAGGTCGAGCACCGTCTCGCCGGGGCGAACGTGACGACTCGGATCGCCACACCCGTAGTCGCGCTCGATCACTTCATCCGGGATGACGTCGAGGTACTTCGGGTCGTAGTCCACAGGGCAGCACAACGCTGCCTCCGCCGCCGCGGCGCCCGCGGCGTAGCGCTCGCGGACGGAGCGCTCGACTTCTCCCGCGACTACGTGCATGGGTGTCTCTCCGTCAACGTGTCATGACATCGGTCCCGAGCTCCACGCGAGATCTCCTCTCTCCGAGGAGAACGGTTTCTCACGAGGGTTGTTCCCGATCCCGGTCCCGGGTCGGCCCGGTCGCGCGGTCGCGGAGCCCTTACGCGGCTGGCGCACATCCAGACGCTGGACCTCGGCCGGCGGCGGCCACTGGACCCCGGCTGGCGTCCTGAAGCTAGTTGACCGGATCCGCACCCATGGCTGCGAGACCGGCGCGAACGACCTGGGCATCTTCGGATCCCCGAGCACCGCTTGCCGCCATCGCGCCGACCAGCTCTCCGTTCACCCGGACCGGGAGGCCGCCTTCGTACCAGATCCCGCCCGGAATCGTGTCCACCGTTCCGGCGGCGAGGGCCTGCCCGTAGGCACCCGAGGTCCCCCCGGTGGTGAGAACCGTGTGGACCTTCATGCCGACGATGTCGTAGGTCCGGCTCGAAGCCCCATCCATCCGACGTAGGTAGATGGGGACGCCTTCCGCGTCGGCAACCAAGATCGTGAGGTTCCAACCATTCGCCCGGGCCTCGGCTTCGGCTGCGTCCACCGAGGCGGTAGCCTGCTCGAGGGTGATCTGGGCGGCCGCTCGCTCGGCCGAAATCGCGCCGAGAGCGAGCACGGTGAGGGTGAGGAGGGCGGTCTTGAAATGTCGCATGGGTCTCGATGTACGGGTCGTTTAGACGAGTCGAAGGACGAGGATGGGCGGGTCGGGTGCGCCATGCAACGGCCGTGTGGCCGGTCTCGAGGCGATCGGGACCGGGCGGTCCCGAGCGAACTCTAGAGCCCTTATAATCGCTAGTAAGGCACCGTCTCGTGCCCCCGTGGCCAGGGGCGAGTGTCGGCTCGCCCCTTCAGGTGTGGAAAACTCGACCGGCGGATCCGGTGGGGCTCCATGCGCGTCGACCCCGAGAAGCGCGGCCGTTACATAACCCGAAGGCGTTGATGGATTGACGTTTATGGAATTTTCCACATTTCCACAATCGATCGGCGTGTAACCTCCCGGGTCGGCGGAACGTCTTTTCTATGTGTTCGAGTCGTCCCGCCTGCGCCGACGACTCGATTCAAACATGGAGTCGAGCATGAGTCGCGATAATGCCGAGCGGCGCGCGCCGCTCACCTTGGTGGAGCCGCCCGATCGACGGGCCGGACAGGAATCGGCGGAGGCGGGCGACCTGGAGTCGCTGCGCCGTCCCGAATTGAACCTCCGCGCGTTGGCCGAGGAGCTCGGTGAGGCGCTGGTTCATCTCGAGCGAGCGTCGCTCGCCTCGAAGGGCACCGGCTTCACCGGTCGGGTTCGCGATGCGGTGGACGAGGTCGACAAGATCCAGCGCGCGGCCTCGGAGG
>JAKSCH010000110.1 GCA_022360695.1 Gemmatimonadota bacterium | reverse complement strand
GGTCTGGCCATCCGGGCTGACGTCGAGCGAGATCCAACTGCCTTCGGTCAGGTCGATTGGCACGCGCCGGTCCACCTCGAGCGGGAGGTCCTCGTTCTCCGGCTCCCCGTCGTCCCCTCCACCGTCCTGCTGCGCGAGCACCGATGGCGGGCAAACCGATGCGAGCAGGAACGCGAAGGCGGTGGTGAGCAGGTGACGCGCTTCGATCGATCGACGATCCATCGAGATTCTCCAGGCCTAGGGATGCCGCCGGCCGGCGGGTGTTGCCATCAGACAAGTCGGCCCGATGCGTGTCAACTCGAGCCGGCACCCCCCCGACGCGCCGCCTCGGTTGTACCTTGGCGCGAGCTTCTTCGTGACGAGGCTGCTCTTCTTACGCGCTTCAAAGACGACTCGAGGGCGTGGCGGTTTGTCGATCGGCCCTCGATCCACACCCGAGGGAGACGAGCGAACATGTCGGAACCTCGCATCCGGATGGCCGGCTTCGCGGGAAGCCTTCGAGCCGGCTCGTTCAACCGCGCCATGCTCCGCGCCGCGCGCGAGCACGCGCCCGACGGGGTCGATCTCGACATCCTCGATCTGACGGACGTGCCGATCTACAACGGCGACGTGGAAGCCGCCGGGGATCCCGAGCCGGTGACACGGCTCAAGGCCGCGGTCCACGGGGCCGACCTCGTGTTGATCGCCACGCCGGAATACAACTTCGGCGTCCCCGCCGTGACCAAGAACGCGATCGACTGGGCGTCGCGGCCTCCGCGACCGCACGCCTGGGACGGGAAGCCCGTCGCCGTCATGGGGACGTCGCCGGGGCGATTCGGGACGGTGAACGCGCAGCGGGTCGTCCGGCAGAGCCTCACCCACCTCAACGCGTACGTGCTGCCGCAGCCCATGATCGTGATCCCCGGCGCGAGCGGTCTGTTCGACGACGATCTCCGACTCGTCGACCCGCCGACCATCGAGCGGATGACGAAGTTCATGGCCGCCGCGGCCGGTTGGGCGCGCCGCTTCCTGGGCCCGGGAGGGGCGGAATGAGAGTTACAGCGGTCGACCTGGTCGTGTTCGAGCCGCTCGCGGGCGACGTTAGCGTCCCCGAGCGG
>JAKSCH010000335.1 GCA_022360695.1 Gemmatimonadota bacterium | reverse complement strand
GACCTACGACGAAGCCCGAGCGAGCGTCCCCGAAGAGGGCGCCCCCCAGCGTCGCGGCCACGATCGGACGCGACCACATGACTTGCGGCCAGGAGATGCCATCGAGCCCGACGAACGCCCCCAGCGCACACATCGCGAGCCAATCGCCGACCGAGAGGTCCGGGCCGATCATGACGCGAGCAGCTCATCCAGCGGCGTCTCGGGGCCCGTCGGGAGCTGCCGGGCGCTCACGGATCCGGCGAGATCGGCGATCGCGGCCAGGTCCGCGCGCTCTTCCGGCGACAGGAACACGTAGTCGAGGTGCTCGCTCCGCCCGGGTCCATCGTGGAGCCCTCCGACGTTGATCCGCCGACCCGCCAAGCGCCCCGCCTCCGCCAGCGCCCTCATCGGTCCCGTTCCACGGGTGAGCAGACCGCCGACCCCGGGACGGGCGTCGAGCTCGTCGAACCGATCGCACGTCTCGGCCACGCTCAAGAAGTCGACGGATCCGGCTTCGCCGAGCGCGCTCGACCAGAGCTCCTGCTCCCACTCACTCTCGGCCAGGTCGTCGTCGACCACCACGTAGCGCTCGATCCCGAGACGCGTCCCCCACCCGACGACGACCTGACCGTGGATCAGACGCTCGTCGATCCGGAACAGCGCGAGCCCCACCTCGTGAACGCCGCCTCAGCCCGATCTCGACGCCGACTCGTACGCGCAGAGCTCGGCGCGGCCCTTCTCCACGAGTCGCTCTACGAGCGCATCGAGCGGGAGATCGCGGTGAAAGACGAAGTCCAACAGCATGGGGACGTTGACGCCGGTCAGGACCGCCACGCCGGAAGCGCCCTTCGCGACGGCCAACCCGGCGAGCCCGCAGCTCCCTCCTTTCAGATCGACGAAGATGATCGTGGGATCGGTGCCGACCGCCGCGGTCACCCGCTCCCGAAGCCCGTCCGCGCCCAGACCATCGTTCGACACCGCGCGGAGCCCGTCCTCGACCCCGCTGATGCTCGAGACGACCGCTACGAGCGCGGCCGCCAGCTCGCCGTGCGCGACCACGACGCCCCGCGCCAGCGCCTCACTCATCATCTTCCTCCAGATACTCGCGCACCGGCTTCAACCGATCGATGAGCGCCAGCTCGAACGCGGCCGCCGAGTCCTCCCCCGAGTACTTGAGCAGGTGGTTCATCGCGACCACCTCCGCGATGACCGTCAAGTTCTTACCCGGATTGAGCGGGATGACGACCTTGGGGAGCGCCACGCCGAGGATCTCCGTGTTGTCGGCTTGAAGCCCGGTACGGTCGTACTCTTCACGCGAGCCCCACACCTCGAGCTCGACCACGACCTCGATGCGCTTCTGCTGCCGCACGGCGCGGACGCCGAACATCGATCGGATGTCGATGATGCCGACGCCCCGAATCTCCATGTGGTGCCCCTGGTGATCGTGCGCGCGACCGATCAGCACCTCGTTGTGACGCCGTTGCGTGAGCACGAGGTCGTCCGCGACCAGACGGTGCCCACGCTCGACGAGGTCGAGCACGCACTCGCTCTTGCCGATCCCGGAAGGGCCCTGGAAGAGGAGACCCACGCCGTACACATCGGCGAGGGATCCGTGGAGCGCGGTCTGTGGCGCGAACTCCTCCTCCAGATAGGGCTGTAACCGGCGGTAGAAGTCGCCGGTCTTGAGGTCCGTGGCGAACACCGCGACGTGCGCGTCCTCCGCGGCGCGAAGCAGCTCCTCGGGTGGCTGCTGATCCTTGGTGATGAACGCGCACGGGATCCCGGCTTCGAACACGAAATCGAGCGCTCGAGCTCGACCTTCATCGGGAAGGCTGTTCAGATACGAGATCTCGGTTTGGCCGAAGATCTGGACACGCGATGCGACGAACCGGTCGTGATACCCCGCCAGCGCGAGACCGGGGGAAGACACTTCGGGCGCGCCGATCTCCTTCGTGAGCCCCGACTCCCCCGCGAGCAACGTCAGCGAGAGGGCTTCCCGCTTTCGATCCAGCAGCGCCTGTACGGTCAGAGACATGAGTCAGTCCGCGGGCGCGTCGTCGCCACGCGCCTCGCT
>JAKSCH010000195.1 GCA_022360695.1 Gemmatimonadota bacterium | reverse complement strand
GGGGTGGGGGGGGCGCCCGCGAGACGTCGAATCGAATGCATACCCCGCGAAACCCTATGGTTCCCGGGTCGACGCCGCGAGCACCCGGTTCATGTCCCCGAGCAGTACGGAAACCGTCGCCTGAGGATTCAGATTCTGCGCGACGCCCTCGAGCGCGTCTTCCACGGCCTCCATCGCGGTCAGCAGAGCCCCCGGGGCGAGGGGCCGCCCTCGTAGCGAAGGGAGCCCCGGGGGTAGCTCGGCCGCGCCCGTCGCGTGGGCCAAGACGTCGCGGAGCTGCGCGCGTAACGCTTCGAGCGCCGGTTGGAGCGCCGCGCGCGCGCCGCGCGCCGAGAACGCTCCGGCCGCCTCGAACCGCGCTCGGGCATCCCCGCTGAGCGCCGCCGACAGCAAACGCGCCCCGGACTCCGTCGCGTCCCCCGGTCCCCGCTCCCAGATCTCCAGCGCGCGACCGACCACGCCGTCCGACTGCGCCGCCGCGCGCTCGGCCTCCTCCGCCGACGCACCCCGGTCTTCGATCAGATGACGGATGATGCGCTCTCCACGGACCGGGGCGACGCGGAGCGGCGCCGTCCGCGATCGGATCGTCGGCAGCAGCGCGTCGGGCCGGCCGCTCGTGAGAAGGATGAACGCGAACTCCGGCGGCTCCTCGAGCAGCTTCAGGAACGCGTTGGCCGCCTCCGGGCTCGAGCTCTGCGGCACCATCGCGTCCGCGTCCTCGATCACGAACACCGTCCGATCGCCCATGGCCGGGCGCCGGGCGGCTTGCGCCCGGATGTTCTCGACGGCGGCCACGTAGAGACCGGTCGTCTCGCCTCGATCGAGGACCGCTTCCGGCGAGTCGCGGAGCTGCGCGAGTCGCTCCATCCGCTGCTTCTCGATCGCCTCGCGGAGCTTGGCCCGCGAGCTGGCCCGCTTGGGACGCGGCATGGGGAAGTGGACGTGGATGTCGGGGTGCTCGAACGTCCCCGCGAGGCGACAGCTTCGACACGCCCCGCACGGGCGCTCCTCCGACTCGCATTGCAGCGCGGCGGCGATCCACCGCGCCGTCGTCCGCAAGCCGACGCCGGGCGGGCCGTGGATGAGCAGCGATTGCGGGAGGCGCCGCGCGGCGACCGCGCGGATCACCCGATCGAGCAGCTCGTCCTGACCGATCGGTCGGCGAAGACCGGGTCGTACGTCTCCGTCCGTCATGGCGCCTCGCCCGCTCAGGGCCGGCTCCGGAGCCACCGCACCGGGTCGACCGCACGCGGGCCGGTGGCGCCGGGCTCGTAGATCTGAAACTCGATGTGGGGATTCGACATCTCGCCGCCGACGCGTCCGATCATCTGACCGCGCTCCACGGTTTGACCCTCGATCACCGTGGCGCTCTGGAGCTTCTGGTACGAGGAGTAGAAGCCCGCGCCGTGGTCGAGGATGACGGTCTGACCCGACGTGCGCGCGACGACCGAGGCGACGGTTCCCGCTTCGACCGCGCCCACCGGCGTGCCCCGCTGCGCGCCGATCCCGATCCCCTCGCGGGGGATCGTCGTGTTCCCGTCGCGCTGTGGTCCGAACCGCCAGAGGATCCGGCCATCGACCGGCCACGCCAGGTTTCCGACATCCGACGTCGTGAGCGTCGACACGGACGCTACGCCCGCCGCGGCCTCGGTCTCGCGCCGACGCGTCTCGAGCTGGGCGACCACGGCGCGGAGCTGTTCCTCTTCGGTAGCGAGCTGCGCGAGCGTGCTTCGCGCCTGGACCTGCCGGTTCTCGTAGGACCGCAACCTACGTTGGCGTTGCTGCTCCAACCGCTCGAGCTCATCGAACTCGTGCAGCTTCTCGACGCGGACGCGAGCCATGCGGTCGGTCTCGTCCGCCAGCGCTTCGCGTTGGTCGACGAGCGCGGTCTCCAGGTCCTCCACCTCGCTCACGAGCATACGATCGAACATCGCCACGTCGTGGAGATACTTGTACCGGTTGAGCAGGTCGGAAAACGACCGCGAGGAGAGCAGGACCTGCACCGTGCGAAGCGGACCGCGCTTGTAGATGTCGCGGAGTCGCTGGTGGAGCGTCGCCTGCCGCGCCGTGAGCTCGTCGCGCGTGAGAAGCATGTCGCGCGTCATGATCGTGACCTGATCGGTCAGCGTACCGAGTTGGAGGTCCAGCTCGGCCATGAGACTGGCCGACGCGGCGATCTGACGCTCGATGTTCTGGATCTCCTCCGAGACGTTGTGGACCTGGCCCGCCAGACCATCGAGCTCGGTCTGCAGGCGCTGTCGCTCGCCGCGGATCTGCGCGAGTCGGCCCTGACTCCGGTCGAGCTCGCGACGCAGCGCATCGGGATCGGACTGCGCCAGGACGGGCATGGCGAACGACAGGCACGCCGCGACCGCGACGACCGCTCGGACGCCGCCCGTCCGGGCCGTGATTCCCGGTCGACTGCTAGATGGCATACGCGCGTCCCAGCTCGCGGCGGACCGAGTAGGCCGCGGCGAGCACGCCGAGCCCGGACGCGGCGATGAGTCCGAGCAGGATCCACGCGTCCGGGAGCCACGCCAGGCTGTCGAACCCCGCGAACCGCGACCGGAGCAGACCGTACCCGACCCGCGTCAGCCCCAACGCGATCAGCCCGCCGAGCAATCCGGTGAGCAGCCCCTCGATCACGAACGGTCGCTGGATGTACGATTCCGTCGCTCCGACGATCTGCATGATCTCGATCTCCTCGGCGCGCGCGAGGATGGCCATGCGGACCGAGGTCCCGATGAGGAGCACCGCGACGAGCGCGAACGCGCCCCCCAGGATCGCCGCGCCTCCCGCCGCCAGACGTCGTAGCGCGAAGAGTTCCTCCACCCAGCCCTCGCCGAACCGCACGTCTTCGATGAAGTCGTACCCGCGGAGGCGGTCCGCCACCGCCGTCACGGCCTCGGGGGTCCGGAACCCCGGTCGGAGCCGGAGGTGGAGCGACGCGGGGAGCGGGTTCACCCGTAGCTCTTCGTATACATCCGAGAACTCGACGAGCTCCCGCCGCGCGTTG
>JAKSCH010000378.1 GCA_022360695.1 Gemmatimonadota bacterium | reverse complement strand
GGTACTGGGTGCCGACGTCGGCCCCCTGCCGATTCAGTGTCGTCGGATCGTGTATCGAGAAGAAGACGTCGAGCAGATCCCCGAACGAAACGACGTCCGGGTCGTACGTGACCTGCACGACCTCGGCATGACCCGTGGTGCCGGCACACACCTGCTGGTACGTGGGGTTCTGGACGCTCCCCCCCGCGTACCCCGACTTGACGTCGGATACACCTTCCAGGAGCTGGTAGACGGCCTCCAGACACCAGAAACACCCGCCGCCGAGCGTGGCGGTCCCTATTGGCTTCGACATGAGCAATCGGCTCCGAGGCTTCGGTTCGTCCACGGCGTGCGTCGACACATCTTTCAAGCTCGCCGTACCGTGACCGGAACCGCAACGATCCGGTGCAGGTTCCGGCGGACGACCCGGATCGAGCCGGCCGCGAAGGGCTCGGGGCGCGTCTAGTAGTCGTGAAGCGACGCGGTCGCGGGCCCAGGCTCCGCATCCACTCCCTGAACGCGTCGCGTTGGTCCTCGCGAAGCACGGTCTCGATGTCCTCGTGGATCGTATCCACCGCCGCGCCCAGGCGTAGGTGAAGCACCTGCCAGGTCTGCTCCGATACGTCCTGGTGTCGGCGCAGGACCGAGTCGATGCGCTGCGCCTGCCCCTCGTCGAGGTGGAGCTCGCCCTGGAGCCTGGCGAGGGCAGCCTCGTGGTGCGCTTGGACCGTCGCGGCCGCCGCGACCCACGTCTGGACGCGCCATGGCGCGGGCGCGAGCCCCCTGATACCCCGAGGGCGCTGGCTCGCGCGAGCACGGCGGCGCAGATTGCCGCCCTGCACCCCACGGCTCGTGATTGCGGGCTTCGCACGGACTCGAGCGACTGGTCGCCATGCAACTCTATACGAAGATCATGATTGCGCTTGTTCTAGGCGTCGTCATCGGCCTGGTGGCCAACCTCCTGGGGCTGGACTGGCTGGTCGCGTTTCTCGTCGGGATCCGCCAGTTCGGCGATGCGTGGATCGATCTCATCACGATGGTCGTGATTCCGCTCGTCGTCGCCAGCTTGATCGTGGGTACCGCGAGTCTGGGCGACATCACGAAGGTAGGGCGCATCGGCGGGAAGACGATGGCCTACTATCTGGCTACGACCGCAGTGGCCGTCGTGATCGGGCTCGTGCTGTCCAATATCTTCTTGCGGAACCCCGGGATGAGCGAGGAGGCGCTCGCAGGTCTCCGCGGCACGTACCTGGAGGAGGGTCAAAGCCGGGTCGAGCTGGCGGAGAGAGCGCCCGGGCTGGTCGAAGTGTTGCGAGGAATCAGCCCGCGCAATCCGATCGAGGCGCTCGCCAACTTCGAGATGTTGCCGATCCTCTTCTTCTCGGTCTTCTTCGGCGCGGCGCTGTCCGTGCTCGCGACCGCGAAGCGCGAGCCGGTGCTCAACTTCTTCGAGGGGGTCAATTCGGCGGCCACGGTCATGATCCACTGGATCATGAAGCTCGCGCCGTACGCCGTGTTCGCGCTGATCGGTGCGGTGATCGCGCAGTTCGGGGCCGACGTGCTCGGTAGCCTGCTGATCTACAGCCTCGTCGTCGTCCTGGGTTTGTTGCTCCACTTGGGTCTCACCTACATGGCGGCGCTGCGGTTTCTCGCGCGTCTGAATCCGCTCAGGTTCCTGAGACGGGTCCGCTCCGTACAGCTGGTCGCGTTCTCTACGTCCAGCTCCAACGCGACGCTCCCGCTCACGCTCGAGACGGCGGAGGAGGAAGTCGGTGTCAGCAAGGAAGTCTCGAGCTTCGTGCTGCCGCTCGGCGCGACGATCAACATGGACGGGACGGCTCTCTATCAGGCCGTCGCCACGATGTTCATCGCGCAGGTCCTGGTCGGGGATCTGACGCTCGCTGCGCAGTTCGGCATCGTTCTCACGGCGACGCTCGCCTCGATCGGTGCCGCGGGCGTTCCGTCCGCCGGAATCATCATCCTGATCGTCGTGCTGCAACAAGCGCTGCCGCCCACCGTCGATCCCGCCGCGGGGATCGCGTTGATTCTGGGTGTCGATCGCATCCTCGACATGTGTCGCACGACGCTCAACGTGACCGGCGATTTGACTGCCGCGGCGGTGATCGCGCGGTCGGAGGGTGAAACGCTGGAAGCGTCGAGCGACCTGAATCCGGCGACTTGACGGGGCCCGGTGTCCTACTCGGGCGGATCCCGGTGGACCGTGTCGGGCGAGAAGGCGGGGAGGCAGATCGCGACGTACTCGGCGCCGCCGGGCTCCGGCGTGCTGTATCGCATCCACTCCCCGGGGTGCGTGATCACGGCCTGACCGGCCCGGGCCGTCAGCGAGCCCCCCTCGAACTCGAGGTGAAGCGCCCCTCGTAGCACGACGGTGATCTCCTCGAACTCGGGGCGCTGACCTGGTTCCACCCACCCTTGGGGTGACACCATTCGGGCTACGCTGACGTTCTGTGGTCAGAGCGGACACGTCCGACGTATTCCTCGATCCGCTTGGGCTTGGTGCCCGCGGCTTCGATGATCGCGGGGGCGTCGATCAGGGTGGGCATCGGGCTCCTGTCTCGTCTCGTGGGTTCGTCTTCGGCCGTGGCCACGACGATGCCGGGACGCCTACCGAAGGTCCAGGGGAACGCCGTGAACGCACAGCTTGAAGAGCTGATCCACGAGGCCGAGCGTCAACGCGATGAGGTTCGGGCGATGTTGGACGGCGTGGACGATGGCCGGTTCTCGGAGCGTCCGGATCCGAATCGCTGGAGCCCGGGCGAGCACATCGCTCACCTCCTTCTGACGGATCGGCCCTACTACGGGGCGATCGACGAGGCGATCGCCGAAGCGAAACGGCGCCGCTGGACGTCGGAAGGACCGTTCAAGGGGAGCGCGATCGGAAACTGGTTCGGTCGGTCCATGGAGCCGCCCGTCAAGCGTCGGATGAAGACGCCGCGCCGCCTCGAGCCGCGAGCCGCGTTGTCGCGCGAAGAGGTCCGCGCCGATTTCGTCGCATGTCGTGAGGAGTTCGTCGACTTGGTACGGCGAGCGGACGGATTGGACCTCGACAAGGCCCGGATGACCTCGCCGTTTCTCTCCCTGCTGAAGATGTCCTCCTATAGCGGGTTTCATGTCTTGCTGTCCCACGCGCGTCGACACATCTGGCTCGCGCGGCAGATTCTCCCGGAAGGGAGTCTCGACGGCTAGAGAGCTCGTTCGTTTATCGTCGCGGCCCTCGGGGCGATCGGAGGTGAAACGATGGACGAGGATCGAACCTCTAGCCGGAGACCTGCGCCGTGAACAATCCGAGCGCGATGTACTTCTGGCACACCGCTTCGGCGTAGTCGTGTGAGTAGAAGGTGCCGACCGAGATGACTTTGCCGCCGCGACGCTCCTTGATCTCACAGCCGGGCAGGAGCGTCTCGGCCGCCTCGAACTGATTGCTGCTCTGGGGCACGATGAGCACTTCGTAGGTTCGTCGCTCGAGTGTGTCTTCGCTCACGTAGTGCTCGATGAGCCCGTTGATCTCCTCGAGCACGACGCGTTCTTCTTCCGACACCTCCGCATCCGCTTTCACGAACAGATTCAGCACGTCCATGAGCTGAGCGGCCTGCTCGTGCGGCGGACTGAGCTCGAGGTAATCGCGGACCGCGTCCCGAACTTCGAGCTCGACGCCGTCCCCCTTCACTTCGCCCGGCTCGAGACGAGGACGGTCGATGTGCCATCGATCCGCGAAATCGGCCAGTAGTCGGATCTCGCTCTCGTGGACCTGCCGGTCGAGACGAGCCATGAGCTCGAGCACGTCGAGGATCCGTTCGGCACCCTTCGGGCGCGTCATCGATTTGATCAGGTAGGATGACTCTTGGCGCTCGAGACGCAGGGCTCGCCTCATGAGCCGCCCGATCGGCACGCCTCGGTTCGAGCGGACCCATAGACCGGCGCCGATGAGGATGAAGATCACCCCGGTCAGGATCCCGAAGGAGTTCTTCACGACGAGCTGCGTCTCGCCGATGATCACGAAGTGCGCCAGCAGCGGGAGCGCGGTCGCGATACCGAGGAGGGCGGCGGAGATCGACACGCTCTCCGCCACATCCTTGAGATGTTTGCGCTTCCACAGCTTGTTGATGATCAGGTAGTTCGTGAGGATCGACACGAACACGCTGATCGTCAGCAACCACCCCACGACGGCGGTGAGCGAGCTCATTCGACCGCTCCGGAGCGGCAAGCGTCTTCACGCTCCACCATCGCGACGCTATCGTGCCGCCACGCGGCTCCCATCCGACACCTCCAAAGCCAGAGGTTCCCCATGCCGGTTCGCCCACATGGTCGCGCCTTCGACGCGCTCCGCCCCACGATGATCGACACGGGCACGGCACCGTTTGCGGAAGGTTCGTGTACGATCACGATGGGGATGACGCGCGTTTTGTGCACGGCCTCGGTCGAGGAGGGCGTTCCACCCTGGCGCGAAGGCGTCGGTGGCTGGGTGACGGGCGAGTACGCGATGCTGCCTCGTGCCACGAATACCCGGACGCGGCGCGAGCGTCGAGGGGCCGGCGGTCGAACCCAGGAAATCCAGCGCTTGATCGGTCGCTCGCTTCGGGCCGCCGTGGATCTGGAGGCGCTCGGCGAGCACACCGTCACCGTCGATTGCGATGTGCTCGTCGCGGACGGTGGCACCCGCACCGCGTCGATCACGGGCGCGTGCGTGGCGCTCGAGTCGGCTTTCCAGACCCTCGTGAGAGAAGGGATCCTCCCTGCCAGCCCGCTGACGCAGTGGGTCTCGGCGGTGAGCGTCGGGATCGTCGACGGCGAGCCGCGGCTCGATCTCGAGTACGTCGAAGATTCGGCGGCGGACGTGGACTTCAACGTCGTCAGCCTCGAAGACGGGCGGTTCGTCGAGGTACAAGGGACGGCGGAAGGCGCGCCGTTCGATCGCTCGGAGCTCGACGCGCTCCTGGCGCTCGCCGGCGCGGGGATCACCGAGCTGCTCCACATACAGAAGAGCGCCTAATGTGGTGAGTCAGACGGCCGCGATCGCCTGGACCTCGAGCGCCACTCCGTAGTGCAGCTCGTTGACCGGTATCACCGCGCGGGCGGGTCGGTGATCTCCCATCACTTCGATGTAGGCTTCGTTCACGGCGGGCCAGTGGGCGATATCCGTCACGTAGATCGTGACCTGAAGCGCCCGATCGAGACCGCTGCCGGCGGCACGAAGGATCGCGTCGATGTTGCCGAGAACGACGCGAGTCTGGTGTTGAACGCTCGCGTCGCCGAGCGCCTTCCCCTTCGGGTCCATCGGCAGTTGTCCCGACACGTACGCGACGCCGTCGTGGACGATCGCTTGCGAGTAGTGTCCCGCCGGGGCGGGCGCCTCATCCGTGTGGATTGCGCGCACGCTCAAGCTCCCGAGCCGTCGTCGTCGAACGCGCCTCGCTCCACCGCTTGGCTCATGTGCCGTCTCCTCCCGTGCCGTTGACCCGCCGCGCCCGCTCGAGACGATCGAGTAGCGGGAATTCACGATCGAGGTACAGGTTGCCTTCGCGCACGATGCGGGATTGATCCCCTCGTCGCACGCCGCCGCCCGAGGTTTCGCCGTACTCGGAGTACAGCGCGTCGACCACTTCCATCCCCCGCACCACTTCTCCGAACGGCGCGAACCCCGCCGCGTCGAGTCGGACGTTGTCGATGAGATTGATGTAGACCTGCGTCGTGCGCGTTCCGGGCTCGGTGAACGCGAACGCGATCCGTCCGCGGGTATTCGTCGCGACGACCGGGTCATCCGGGATCGTGTTGTTGAGCCACTCCGCCGTGAGCGCCGGGTCACCGGCGAGGCCCCATTGGACGATGAAGTCGGGGACGACGCGGTGAAAGCGCGCGTCGTCGTAGTAGCCCGCGTCGACCAGGTGCAGGAACCGAGCGGCCCCCTCCGGGGCCCAGTCGGCGTGAACGGCGACCTCGAACGCGCCCCGACTCGTGTCGATGACGACGGTGGTCGGTGTCGCCTCGGGAGGCACGAGATCGGCTACGTCGGGTCGAGTCGCCGCGCCATCGGGACGGGGCTCACCGCACCCGATCGTGACGATGGTGACGAGTGTCGTGGAGACGCGCGGTGGGCCGGCGCGCCGCGCCCGGCGACTCACGTCCGTCGCGCCCTCGCTCAGCGCGTCGATCGGGACAACACGTAATGACCGGAGACCTGGTCGATCCGCAGCTCGGCGAACCCCTCGGGTCCCGGGGCTCGGAACTCGAACCGGGTCGTCCCGGCGCCGAACGTGTCACCGCCCAACCACCGAACCGACTGTCCCTCGCCCGGCAGAATCCGAATATGGAGACGCCCATCCTCGCCCACGCTCACCGTGACGTTGAGACGACGACCACGTCCCGGACCCCGGTAGCTTCC
>JAKSCH010000373.1 GCA_022360695.1 Gemmatimonadota bacterium | reverse complement strand
AGGACCTCTACTTCCGGTTGCGCGTCGTGCCGATCCACCTGCCGCCTCTGCGCGAGCGGGCCGAGGACATACCCGTCCTCATCAAGCACTTCATCGACCACTTCTGGCGACGACACCAGCTACCCGGGGCGGCCCCCCCCAGATTCACGCCCGACGCCATGGAGACGCTCGTCCGCTACCCGTGGCCCGGGAACGTCCGGGAGCTGCAGAACGTGATCGAGCACTTGGTGGTGCTTTCCGACGCGAGCGAAGAGATCGAACGCGAGCGTCTCTCGATCCTCGACGAAGGGATGACGTCGATCAGCCCGAGGGGAGACGGGGAGTCCGCCTCGGTCGGGGGCATGATCGACTTCCACGCGCCGTTCCACGACGCCAAGGATGCCCTCATCGGACGGTTCGAACGGGAGTACCTGGCGCAGGTCATCTCGCGTACGCAAGGAAACATGTCGGAAGCGGCTCGACAGGCGGGGATCGACCGCACCACGCTGTACCGGCTGATGGACAAGCACGAGCTCTCCAAAGACGCGTTCGTCCAGTAGGACCGGGCGTGGTCGATTTCCGAACGTCCCCGTTCGTCACAGCGGACGAGGGGGCCCCCGACCTCGGCGATCCGGAGCGCGTCTTACGCGGGCTCCCGCCGGACGTACGTCCGATCGCCAGCTACCTCTGGGCGCGGACCGATCGCCAGCTCCCGCGTGAGGGCGAATTTCGACCGCCTTCGGTGGGATCGCTGGATCAGCTCGTCGCCGGCGCCGGGGCCGTGCGCGACGCGATCACCGATGCCGGGGCGCGCGGGCTCGGACTCGAGAAGGTTCGCGCCCTTCACGGTCGACTCGATCGCGCGGTGGCGAAGCTGGTCGGGGAGCTCCTCGAGCGCACCAAGGCGCGATCGGAGCGGAGGCTGCGCGACATCGCCCACGACCTGCGTTCCCCGCTCAACTCGATCCTCGTCCTCGTCGACGCGCTCGCCAACGCGCACTCCGGGGCGCTCAACGAGGTTCAGCGGCGCCAGGTGGGCGTCCTGTACACGTCGGCCCTGTCACTGGTCGATTGGCTCAACGATCTCATCGACTCGTCCGCGATCCGGGATGGAGCATCGGTCCGGCCGCTGGAAGAGCGGTTCTCCATGGAGAGCCTGCTCAACCAGGTGGATCAGCTGCTGGGTCCGCTCGCGGCGCACAGCGGCGTCGAGCTGGCGTTCGGTCTCGAGACGCTCGGGCCGCGGCTCGGTGATCGACGAATCCTCGCGCGTGTGTTGCTCAACCTGGTCTCGAACGCGATCGACGCCACGCCGCGCGGCGGACGGGTGCTCGTGCGCGCCCGCGAGCTCCGCGCGGGCTGGCTCCACCTGACGGTGGAGGACGGCGGGACCGAGGGCGACGCGGATCGGATCCGCGCGCACCTGACGGCTCCGCCCGAGCCGAGACCGCTCTCGGGCGAGGGCGGGCAGACGCGAGGTTTGGGTCTGTCGATCTGCGGTCGGCTGCTGACCGCGGTAGGCGGCCGGATCGACATCGAAGGTGGCGACGGGGAAGGGTGCCGCTTCTTGTTCGAAGTTCCGTTCGACCGCGCCTGAGCCGCTAGTCGGTCTCTACGCCGTCGGGGGCGATGCTCTTCACCGCGACGGTCTT
>JAKSCH010000444.1 GCA_022360695.1 Gemmatimonadota bacterium | reverse complement strand
GTGATGACCAGGAGTCGCGCGCGACCCTCGATGTGCTCCCCGGGATGTCGTTCACGCCCGATTCGCGCTTCCTGATCGCATCGTACGGCGGCAAGATCTGGAAGCTGCCGGTGGAGGGCGGACCCGCGGAGGAGATCCCGTTCCGGGTCCAGTTCGACCTCGCGCTCGGGCCCCGGGTGGACTTCGACTACCCGATCGAGGACACCCCGACGTTCACGGTCCGTCAGATCCGCGACGCCGCGCCGTCGCCGGATGGGACGCGGCTCGCGTTCACGGCGCTCGACCGGCTCTGGGTGTCGGGGATCGATGGCTCGAACCCCGAGCGCCTGACCGAGTCGGATGCGTCGGAGCACTTCCCCACCTGGTCGCCCGACGGCGAGTGGATCGCGTACTCGACGTGGGACGGGGAGGAAGGGCACCTGTACAAGACCCGCTCGAACGGATCGGGGGACCCGGTCCGGCTCACGCGCGACGCGCGCGCGTACTTCACGCCCGCCTGGGGCCCGGGCGACCGGATCGTGTCGATGGCCGGGTTCATCCGCGCGTACGAGAGCCAGGGTGAGGGCGGCTCGCCGGGGGCCGACCTCGTGTGGGTCCCCGCCTCGCCCGACTCCGGGGAGGGTGCCGCGGCGACCCCGATCGCGCCTTCGGACGGGCGCTCGGACCCGCACTTCGTGTCGTCGTCGGATCGGATCTACCTGTTCCGAAGCCCGGACATCCTGGTATCGATCCGTTGGGACGGCACCGACGAGAAGGAGCACGTCAAAGTCCGCGGGCCGACCCCGTCGGGCTCCACGCAGGGGCTGACGCCCTCCACGATCCAGATGGCGCCGCGGGGCGACCAGGCCCTGGTCGAGCTCCAGCGAGAGGTCTACGCGGTCACGGTCCCGCAGGTGGGGACGACGCCGACGATCAACGTGTCGAACCCGGACAACGCGTCCTTCCCCGCCCGCCGGGTCACGGACATCGGCGGCGAGTTCCCCGTCTGGGGAGCCGACGGACGCACGGTCCACTGGTCGCTCGGGAACGCCTTCTTTGCGTACGACCTCGACGCGGCGCGGGCGTTCGAGGACAGCGTCGCCGCGGCCGAGCGCGCCGAGGCGGAAGCGGACGAGGGTGAGGAGGACGCCGAGGACGCCGAGGAAGGGGACGACGAAGACGAGGAGGAAGAGGAGGAGGGGTATCGAGCGGCCGAAGTTCGCGTCCGGATCGAGGCGACTCGCGACATCCCTTCGGGCGTCGCCGTCCTTCGCGGGGCGCGACTGATCACGATGAACGGCGACGAGGTCATCGATCGCGGGGACATCGTCGTACGCGACAACCGGATCGAAGCCGTCGGCGCGAGCGGATCGCTGACGATCCCGGACGGCGCCGAGATCATCGACGTCTCGGGATCGACGATCGTGCCCGGCTACGTGGACACGCACGCGCATCTCCGCGCCCGCGACGGGCTCCACCGGACCGACGTCTGGCCCTACCTCGCGAACCTCGCGTACGGCGTCACCACGACGCGTGATCCCCAGACCGGCAACACCGAGGTCCTGTCGTACGCCGACATGGTCCGCGCCGGCGAAGTGCTCGGGCCGCGCGTGTACTCCACGGGTCCGGGCGTGTTCTGGCAGGACGGGATCGACACCGCCGAAGAAGCGAAGGACGTGCTGTCCCGGTATTCGGACTACTTCGATACCAAGACGATCAAGATGTATGTCGCGGCGGCGCGGAAGGGCCGGCAGCACATCATCATGGCGGCCCGCGAGCTGGAGCTCATGCCCACCACGGAGGGCTCGCTCAACCTCAAGCAGAACCTCACCGAGACGATCGACGGGTATCCGGGTCTCGAGCACTCGATCCCGATCGCGCCGGTATACGACGACTACATCGCGTTGTTCGCCGAGACCGGGCGCGTATACACGCCGACCCTGCTCGTGTCGTACGGGGGGCCCTGGGCGGAGAACTACTTCTACAGCCGCGAGAACCCGCACGACGACGAGAAGCTGCGTCGCTTCACGCCGCACGACGAGATCGATGCGCGCACGCTCCGAAGGGGACAGTGGTTTCGGACCGACCAGCACATCTTCTCGCGTCACTCGGAGTTCGTCCGCGATCTCGTCGAGGCCGGAGGAAAAGCGGGCGTCGGAAGCCACGGTCAGCTGCAAGGTCTCGGATACCACTGGGAGCTATGGGCGATGGCCGCCGGTGGCGTCGACGAGCACGACGCGCTCCGGATCGCGACCCTCTACGGCGCGGAGGCGATCGGGCTCGATCTGGACCTGGGCTCGATCGAGGCCGGAAAGCTCGCGGATCTGGTGATCCTGAGCGCGAACCCGCTCGACGACCTGCGGAACACGAACGCGATCGAGCAGGTGATGATGAACGGTCGACTGTTCGACGCGAGCACACTCGACGAGGTCTACCCGCGACGACGACCGCTCGCGCCGCTGTGGTGGTGGGACGCGGAGCCGGACGGCCTCCCCGGGCTCGAGGGATCCTAGCGACACGCCGTACCGGTGATCGCCGGCGGGTCGTTCGATGTCGTGGTCGTGGGGGCCGGCGTCATCGGCGCATCGACCGCGTACCATCTGTCCCGCGTCGGAGATCGATCCGTCGCGCTGGTCGACCGGGGTACGATCGGCGTCGGCGGGACCGGGTCGTCGGCGGCGGGACGGGCGATCACGGGGACCCCGCTACGAGTCCCGACCGGCTACCCGTCGATGTCCCGCCCCGCCTCCTCGAGACGCGAACGGAGCAAGTCGCTCGACGCCTCGACGGGTTCGACTCCGCCGAGCCGGCCGCCTCGTGGGTAGGTCCGTACGACATCACCCCGGACTGGAACCCGATCGTCGGTCCCGCTCCGGGCTTGGAGGGACTCTTTCTGATCTATGGGCTCTCGGGGCACGGCTTCAAGCTCGCGCTCGGGCGTTGCGTCGCGCAGACGCTCGTGGGCTCGGAGCCGGATGTCGACCTCTCGCCGTACCGCTACGAGCGGTTCGAGGATGGTGAGCCCCTGGTCGGATCCTACGGGATCGGATCGATCTCGTGGAGGGATGGAAAAAGCGGCGGAGGCCGTGAGGCCCCCGCCGCTTTCACGCGAATGTCCGCGTTTCCGCTACGAGCGGTTGGAGCCCGGGCAGTTGTACCAGCACCCGCGACCCTTCGCATCGAGCAGACCCCAGATTCCGGCGTCACCATCGGCTCCGATCCCCACCTGGGTGAGGTCACGAAGCGATCCGAACTCCACCAATTCCGGCTTGTTGTACATTGTCGACCCTTCCTCGTTTGTTCGGAGGACCAGGCTCACATGCCCCGCCGCGTCAGACGGGAGAAGCGACGTGGCACCCCGTCCCAGCGTTCTGGTCCTTCGCGACGGGGAAAGGCAAGCCCCATGCCGGGCGCGGTCCCGTACGATCCGGATCTCTCCGGTGGCCGCAACGCCATACGGGGGTCGGTTTTACGAAACGGTCCCGATCCGAAGGAGCTCCGAACCGGGGTGCACGCGGACGCAGCGCGGTCGCATCGGCGAGGCGCTTTCGAAACACCGACTCGGCCGTTGCGACATACGGGACCTCTCGTGGACGTAGAGACGGCGCACCCGCCGCGCCGGAGACCTTCGACCAGCGGGCCCCTGACAGGGGCCGAATCGCCAAAGCCGACGCGGGAGACGCCCGCACCGCCGCAACCGTCTGCCGACGCATCACATAGGGCATCGGGACGGCGAGGATCGATCCGCGGGGCCGCCGCGATCGACGCCACGAGCGCGTGCCACGGCCGGGATCGTTGCGGAAAATCGACACGTCGGCTGGCGCCTCGATCCAAGAGGGCTGCGACACCCGCCGGTTCTTCCGCAGCTCCCTAGACGCGCGCTCTGAGCCAGAGCTCCGTCTGAAGCGTGTGGAACAGCGCCACGCGCAGGAAGTCTCCTCCGCCCCGCAGGTACGCCGACACCGCGTCTCGAAGCTCGTCCGCGTCGACGATGCCCAGCTCGGCGAGCAGCAAGGGCGCGCCGAGCAGCCGCTCGAACAGCTCGGGGTAGCACCGTTTCATCCATCGACTCGAGTACGAGGTCGTGACTCCGGTCCGGGTGTCTCGCGGCGCGAGGACATCGTCCGGGATCAGGCCCTTCATCGCGGCGCGCAGGAGAAACTTGTCGTGGATCCCCCGTTTCCGGTCCGTGCGGGGACGGCCCAGGGCGAACTCGACCACGCGTCGATCCATGAGCGGGGCACGCACCTCGACACCGGTCTCGAGAAAGCGCTGCTGGAGCACCCCGAGCGCGTAGCCCGGCATGGCGGACGTCAACAGCCAATGGAGCTCGGCCTGCTCGAAGCTGCCGCGCTCCCGCCGCGGGAGGAGGCTCCGCTGCCGGGTCGCGAGGTCGTGGCGCTTCAGAAAGTCCCGATGGAGCCAACGCGGGACCGGAAACTCCACGTAGTGATTCGTCCAGGTCCCGCCCCGCCAACGCTCGAGTGCCCGGAGAGCCGCCTTCGGTAGCAGCGGGGCGACCGTCGACTCGAACAGATAGCGCCGCCCCGAGCCCCGCTTCGCGCGAAGCTCGCGGACGAGCTCGACCCACCGTCCACCGCGGAGCAGATCCGCGAGATAGATGTCGCTGACCCGAAAGAGCTGATCGCCGCCGTTGCCGTCGAGCGCGATCCGGGAGCCGCACGCCCGCGTGCCGCGCGCCAGCGCGACGTTCCAGTTCTCATAGGGGGACGTCAGCGGCTCGTCGCGTGTCGCCGCCCGCTCCTGGTCCCGGTCGAACAACGCGATCTCGTCGATGTCGAGCCAATGGACGTCGCCCTCCCAACGGTCGGCGACGGCGCGGATGAAGTGGTCCTCCCGGCCGAGATCGCCCTCCGGGTAGCTGATCGAGATCGGGCGCAGGCTACGCGACCCCTCCTCGCGCGAAAGAACCCGCTGTCCGGCGGCGTAGACGGCGGTCGAGTCGCGTCCGCCCGACATCCAGACCGTGCTCACGCCCTCCGGCGCCAAGCGCTCGCCGACGGCCGCTGCGAGGATCTCCCGGAGCTCCCGCGCCGCGTCGTCGAACCGACGCGCGGGGCCGCGACCCACGGCCGGGGGCCGCCAATGGGTGGTCCGGGTCAGGCCGTCGCGCGTCCACGTGAAGCTCGCCGCGAACGGGGCCGCTCGGACGGCGGAGTAGAGGGTCGAGACGCCGGTCGACAGCACGAGGCCGCCGGCGTAGGTCCCCAGCATCGCCAGGTCGAAGTCGTCGGGACAGGCCGGATGCGCCACGAGCGAGCCGACGCTCGAGCCGACGGCGAACACGTCGCCGAGACGCGCGAAGAACAGCGGCCGACGCCCGGCGAAGTCGCGCGCGCAGAACGCCGCGAGCGCCCGTCGGTCGTATACGGCGAAGGCGAATTCTCCCTCGAGCTCGGAGGCGCAGTCGGCTCCCCAGGCGTGGTACGCCGCCAGGATGAAGTGACTCGGCGTATCCCCGCTCAGCCGCACGCCCGCCGTCTCGATGCGTCGCCGGAGCTCCGCGCGGTAGAACAGCGTCGCGTCGGCCGCCACGATGACCTCGCCATCGTCGACGAGCCCCGCGTCCCCCGCGAACGGATCCGACCGCTCCCACTCGTGCCGGGCCACGGCGAGCGCCGCGCCGGGCTCCGACCAGACGTCGGGCGCCATGGCGCCGCGCCAGGCTTGGCGCGTCATCATCGCGTGGACGATCCGCGGGTCGATCGGCGCGCCGGACGCATCGAAGATGCCGACGAAGCCGCTCACGCGAAGACCTCCCCCTCGTTCCACGGTCGACTCGACCCATGGCCGCTCGCGCGCGGTCGGATACCGGTCGACCACATGAGCCGGGCCAATCTCTCCGATCGAACCGAGCCTTCGATGGCGGCGGTCAGATAGAAACGATGGAGTCGGTCGAGGACCGGCTCCGGGGCGCGAGGTCGCAATCCGTCGAGCAGCGCGTCGCCGACCCCGCCGGCACCGAGCGAGCGCGACAGACGGAGGGTCCAGTAGCACGCGGTCGCGGCGCGGGTCGATCGGGCCAGCTCGAGGAACGAATCGTCATCGGGCGGGTCGACCTCGAGGAGCTTCGACACGTCTCGCACGGTGCGTCCGAGCCCTCGCCGCATCTGGTTCGACCACGCGAAGTGGATCGAGAGGTGGAGCAGGAGCCAGCGCGGCGACGGGACCCACGCCCCCGCCGACCCCAGCGTTACCTTCGAGGCTTCCCCCCACAGGGCGTCGGTGTCGATGTCGAAGGGGACGCCCGGCGGGACGAGCGCGTGGTGCAGCTCGATGATCGAGGTGGGTCGCGCCGGGTCGACCAGCGGCGGCAAGTGGTGGTGCCCCTCGTACGACGCGTCACCGTCTTCCATCTCGCGTTCCCAACCCGCCGCTCGAAGCGTGGCCCAGGCCGTCTCGGCGTCGGCGCGTCGGAGAAGCAGGTCGAGGTCGCCCATCGGTCGAAGCGTGAACGACGAATAGACCGTCTTGCCCAGCGCGGCGCCCTTGAGGAGAAGCACGTCGAGTCCTTCGCCATGGAGCAGCTCGACCACTTCGATCAACGTCTCGTCGCGGGTCGCCATCGAAAACTCGGTCGCCGCGGCGAGCCCCCGCAGCGTGAGCATCGTCTCCGACGGCAGCGCGTCCGCGTGCTCGGCGAGCTCCCGCCACATCAAAGGCAACAGCTTCTCGCGCGCACCGAGCTTGACGAACTCCGACCAATCGACCCCCGCTTCGATGAGGTCCCGTATCCGACGGCGCGGATCGTCGACCGATCGCAGCGCATCGAACAGGAGTCGCGCTTCGGGCGCGAGGTGGCGCGCGCTCACCGATCAGTACTGCGCGAGGGTTCCGTTGCGCCGGGCGTACGCCAGGGCTGTCCGGAACGCCCAGGTGCCGACGAGTCCGAGCCCGGCCGTGATCCCCGCGAGCACGAGCACGTCCGGTCCGACGTCGACGAGCGACGCGCCCTGGAGGAGCGTCCTTCGGATCGCTCGCAGCCCGTACGTGAGCGGAACGAGGTCGGCCAACCGCTCGAGCCACGAGGGGATGACGTGCGTGGGATAGTACACGCCTCCCAGCAGCGTGCTCCCCAGCAGAAAGAGTCGGGGCAGCGGACCCGGAGTCCGGAAGGCGAACACCATCGCGGCACCGATCATGGCGATCGGGACGTGCGCGATCATCGTGAGCGCGGCCACGATCAAGGCCGGGAGCAGCCCCGAGAGGGCGATCGTGGCTCCCAGGGCCGCGCCCACTACGATCGAGATGATCGATCTCAACGCGGACCATCCGAACTGAAAGGACACCAGACCCGTCAGGATCTTCCACAGGGGCACCGGAGTGGAGAGGAGCGCCTCGAGCGTCCCGGTTCGGATCCCGGAGCCGATCACGCCGGGGAGGCCGTTGACGACGACCTGTACGACCGAGAGCACGGCCATGCCGACGAGGAGAAAACCGAACGAGTCCCCTCCTTCGGATTGGATCGCGCCGCCCATGATCGGGTCGACGGCGCGTGCGATGAGGAAGAGCGGAAACACCATGACGATCAGCCCGGACACCGACAACAGCATCTGGAACCGGTAACTCAGAGCCGAGAGCCAGTCGACGCGGGCCAACGCGAGGATCGATCTCATCGTTCGTCCCCGCGGACGAGGCGATCGATGAGATCGGCCAACGGGAGCGCTACGCGGGTCAGCTCGGCGACCGCGATCCCCGCCCGCGCGAAGCGCTCGGACAGCGCCGCCGTGCCCTCGGCCCCGGCGGGGAACGAAAAGCCGAGCGCCACCCAGCCGGGCTCCTCGTGTTCCGTCTCGTGAACGCGCTCGATCGCCTCCGGCTCGAGGGCGCGCTCGAGCAGACGATGCGCCCGATCTCGATCCGCCTCCGAGACGACGACCCGTAGTCGGTCGGGTCCGACTTGTCGGGCGAGCTCCGTCGCGGTGCCCTGCGCGACGAGCCGCCCGCGGTGAAGGACCGCCAGTCGGTCGCAGAGCTCGAACGCTTCCTCCGAGTTGTGCGTCGCGAGCAGCACCGCGCACCCTTGGCGCGCGATGATCTCTTCGCGGAGGAACCGGCGGAAGTCCCGGGCGCTGATCGGGTCGAGGCTACGCGTCGGCTCGTCGAGCAACAGCACCTTCGGCCGCGACAAGAGCGCTCGCGCGATCAAGAGCCGCTGCTTCATCCCCGAGGAGTACGTCCCGACCATCTTGCTCCCCGTCTCGGACAATCCGACCGCCGCGAGCAGACGTCGGACCTCGGCCGCCGCCGCGTCGGCCGCCAGCCCGTAGAGCGAGGCGTAGAGCGCGAGGTTCTGTTCGCCGCTCAACCGCCAGTTGAGGCTCCGCTCATCCGCGATCACCGGGGTGAGCGCCCGTCGTACCGCACCCGCCTGACTCACCACGTCGTGCCCCGCGACGTCCGCGGAACCCTCGTCCGGGAGGACGAGCGTCGACAGGATCTTGAACAGCGTCGTCTTCCCGGCGCCGTTCGGCCCGAGCAACCCGAAGCACTCGTCGGGCCGGACCTCGAACCGCACCGCATCGAGCACCTGGTGCGATCCCAGCGTCCACCGGAACGGCTGTCGTATGAGATGCGACGCGCCGGCCCGGATCGGGAAACGTTTCCCCAGCCCCTCGACGCGGACGATCGCGGCGCTCACGATGTCGACTCCCCGCTCCCGTCCGCGCCGTGCCAGCGAAACACCGCATCGACGAGCGCCGGCAGCCGGTCGAGGTCGCGCGGCACCTCCAGTCGATACACGGGGACGTGGTCCGCCAACGCGCACGCTCGATCGAGGCCCTCGATCTGGTGGGCCGGTCCCAACAGCCCCCCGATCTTCGAGTGGCCGACGAGCGCGAGGGCCCCGGTCATACCGTCGAGCCGTACGCGGCGTGGCTCCGATCGCGCCGCGGGATCGAACGGCGCGAGGAGGTAGAGCCCGGCGAGCGGGGCGGCGGACGCCCCGATGTCGTCGGCGCTCCAACCGGCCTGGAGCTTCTCGCGATCGGGATCGCCCTCGAGCGTCATCCCGTCGGCGGCGACCCGCTCGGCCGAGTCGGGCCACAGGTGGACGATCGGGATCCCGGGGAGGGCCCGCGGGTCGGGCGGGGGCGTCACCGCGATCAGGTCGTCGGCCAGCAGACGCGCGCCGTGACCGACGAGCGCGGACACCGTGGTCGACTTGCCGTGGAGCTTGGGTGCGATGAACCCGACCGCCGCGCCCCCGAGCTCGACGGCGCTCCCGTGGAGCACGGCGTGGCCGCCCTGGTGGAGCGCCAGCGCCAGCACGCGTCCGAACACGTCCTTGCGCACCAGCGTGAGATCCGCGTCGTCGGGCCGGACCCACGTGATCCTCGACCCGTCGCCCGAGATGTCGAAGATCCCGGTGTCGTCGAACGCGAGCCGCAGCATGTCGCCCGACCGGAACAGCGAGACCTCGATGCCCTCCTGGACGGGCTCGGTGCCCAGCCGGAGGGCCCCTTCGAGCTCGGGCGCGGTCTCGGCGACGTCGAGGACCCAGGTGGGCTCGCCCGCTCCCGCGTCCAGCTCCGGGAACGCGATGCCCGAGCGCAGGACACCGCCGAACACGCGGTAGTCGTTCACTTGAGCCCCGAGAAGTCCTGGAGCGGCGTGAAGCGCCGGACGATGGCCGGCTTGTCGCCCACGATCTCGCCGTTCAGCTCGATCCACGCGTGCGCCAAGAGCTCGTCGCCGGTGGGGAGCACCCCGATTCGGACGACGGCTCCGCTCTCGCCGCACGCGTCGGTGATCATGCGCTCGAGCGCGACGGCCCGCACCAGACAAGTCGGGCGGAACAGACCGAACGACGCGGCTCGGCCGACGGCCGTCGCGATCCGAACCAGGCGGTCCGTGTCGGGCGCTCCTCCCCCGGACGCGGCGGCCTCGACGGGTCGCACGAGGGCGCCCGGCGGCTCGCGCTTGAGCCGCCACCACGCCCGAACGAGCTCGCGCTGCGCCACGAGCGCGTCACCCACGTCCCGTCCCGAGAGCCCGGTCAGCTTGCGCGCGGCCCAGAGCGGACGACGGAGCAGGGACCGCAGATCAGCCCTCCTTCGTCACGAGCTGCTTCTCCTCGAGGGTCTCGATCAGCTCGACCGCGTCCGCGCGGATGGTCTCGAGGTCGACGTCCGGGTATCGCGCGGAGATTCGCTCGCAAAGTCCCTCTAGATCCGCACACTCCGGCGGCAGGCTCTCCCAGATGAGGACCCCGACCTCGTTGAGGCCGAAGTAGATCTCGGACTCCGTGTGGAGCAGCACACCCCCGTCCGAAACGGGCTTGAAAACCGCGGCGGGATGCGGTTTTGGCAGCGTCGTCGAGCGTTCCATGCGCCTCTTTCCCGGATGTGGGCCGCCCCGGCGGCCGTTCGGTTCGCTGCGTTCGCGCCCGAAACCCGGGGCCGCGAATCGTCTAAGGGGCTGTCGTAGGCAAGTCTTACGCCGTTTCGGGGGCCCCCGCGAGCCGGTTGGTGTGGTGAGCCAAGAGTCCCTTGCGCACCGAGGGCGACGAGGCGCCCGCGCGCCAAGGCGCGAGAGCGAAGGCATAGCCATAGCTACGTCGAGATCGAGGGATGACGGCGCGCGGGATGCACCGTCGGCCGAATGCCAAGGGACTCTTGGCTCACCGCACTAGGGATCCAAGCGAACCCGGGCGGCGCCGAGCGGTCGATCGCGGGTGTAGAGCGCCAGCTCGAGCAGCCCGCGATCGAGGTCCGCGAGCATCAGCGCGCTCAGCTCCAGCGTCCCGTCGACCGACGTCCTGCCGGGGCCCGAAAGCCGGGCTACCACGGCGTCCGGGGCCGCGCCTCCGCGTCGCTGGAGGACCACGGCGTGTACCTCTTCCGCGGGAAGGCCGCTCGTGACCACGACGTAGTCGAGGGTCCCGCGCGGGCGGTCCAGCAGGAACGAGGCTTCCGTGCGGACCCCGGAGTCGCGACCCGCCCAGCCCGCATCCGCCCGAACGGAGAACCGCGTCGGCTCGGGCGGACGACCGGCCTCGAGGGGAGGCGTGCGCGCGGGCGGGCGTCGCGGCGTCGTCGCCGCCTCGAGCGCGAAGGCCAGCGAGACGAGACGGGCGTCGTCGAACGGTCGACCCAGGAGCTCGAGCCCCACCGGGAGCCGGTTCCGGGTGAACCCGGCCGGCGCGCTGATCGCGGGCAGCCCGCTGTGCGCGGCGAGCTGACACGTCGACCCGATCGGCGCCGCTCCGATGAGCGCGGGCTCGCGGCGCAAGGTGGGGTACGCGAGCGCGTCCAGCCGGTACTCGTCCATGAACGAGGTCACCGCGTCGCGTAACGCGCGCTGGCGCTTCAGCGTCTCTTCGTACGCGCCCTCGTCTCGCGGCTCCGAGGCGCGTCGACGCCGGAAGGTGCCGTCGAGCACCTCGTGGTGAAGCCCCAGGTCCACGATCTCGCCGAGTCGCTCGATCGGAGCCCCGGGCGTCGCCTCGAGATACGCGGCCAGGTCTACGGCGAATTCGAGCCCGATCACGCTGGTGCCGTCCATCAGCGAGTCGAGCGCGGGGATGGTCACGTCCACCACCTCCGCGCCCGCGGCCGTCATCGCTTCGAGCGCGCGACGCACGACCCGCGTGACCTCGGCCTCCTGCCCGTCCTCGTCCAGCCAGACCTCGAGGGCTCCGATCCGGGCGCCGGCCAGCGCGTCCGGGTCGAGCGCTTCCGTGAAGATCGGCATCGGGCGATCCGCCAGGACCGCGGTCGCGGGATCCGCGGGGTCGCGTCCGACCGTCGCGTCGAGCGCGACCGCCAGATCGGCCACGCTACGCGCCAGCGGACCGCCCGTGTCCTGGGTATGGGACAGCGGCACGATCCCATCGATGCTCGACAGCCCCTTCGTGGGTCGGAGCCCGACGAGATTGTGGACCGCGGATGGGATCCGGATCGATCCGCACGTGTCCGACCCCCAGCCGACCGCCGCGAAGCTCGCCGCGACGCCCGCACCGGTTCCGCCGGAGGATCCCCCCGGATTTCGCTCCGGCGCGTAGGGGTTTCGGGTCTGACCGCCGAGCGAGCTCGTGCTCGTGATCCCGGCGGCGAGCTCGTGGAGGTTCGTCTTGGCCAGGATGATCGCGCCCGCCTCGCGGAGCGCACGCACCTGGAACGCGTCGTCGGGGGGCACGAGCCCCGCCATCGCGAGCGTCGAGCCGCTCGTCGGCATGTCGTACGTGTCGTAGTTGTCCTTGAGCAGGATCGGGATCCCGTGGAGCGGTCCGCGGACCCGACCCGCGGCTCGCTCGCGATCGAGCGCGACGGCCTGCTCGCGCGCCCGTGGGTGGGGGCGGATGACCGCGTTGATCTCGGGCCCGGTCTGGTCGTACGCCGCGATCCGGTCCAGATACGCCTCGACGAGCTCCACGGAGGTCACGCGCCCGGTCTCGAGCGCCTCCTGTAGCTCCGCGATCGACGCCTCCATGACCTCGAAGCGCTCCGCGGACGCGGGGCGCTCCTGTCCGTCGAGGGACGCGGTCGCGGTGGCGAGACCCGCTCCGACCGCGATCACGGTCAGCGCGAGCGGCCCGGCGGCGGCGCGATCCGCGCGCGTTGGAGCCTTCGCGTGGATGACGGACTCGCGACGTGCGGGGCGTCTCACCAGCCCTGCGCGGCGGGATGGTCCCCGTCGATCGCCACGAACGTCCCCGAGCAGGTGGCGGTCACCTCCTCTCCGGAGAAGAGCTCGGCCTCGACCACCGCCTTGCGGTCCGTCGCTTCGGCGACCCGGGCGACGAGACGCACGGGGCTCGCCGCATCGGTCGGTCTCCGCAGACGCACGGTGTAGTCGGCGGTGACCGTGACGGGGGGATGGTCGAGTCCGCGCTCGCGCATGAAGTGGTAGGCGGCGGACCAGTTGCAGTGGCAGTCGAGCAACGTGCCGATGATCCCGCCGTTGAGCACCCCGGGGAACGCGGCGTGGTTGGGGCCCGGCGTCCATTCCGCCGTCACTTCGTCTCCGTCGGGGAAGCTCTCGAGGTGCAGCCCCTCGGGGTTCGCCGGTCCGCACCCCCAACAGATGGACTCCGGCGCGTACGTCGTTTGAAGCGCTCCACTCATCCGTCGTCCCCTTCCCCGCGCTCCCGCGCGACCAGAATCCGCCTCAGGATCTTGCCCGAGGCCGACTTCGGAATCTCGTCCACGAACTCCACGACGCGGACCTGCTTGTACGAGGAGACCCGTTCCGCGACGAACGCCATCAACGCATCCCCGTCGACCTCCCCCGCCGCCACGATGAACGCCTTCGGGATCTCGCCCGCCTCTTCGTCCGCGACCGGGATCACGGCGACGTCGGCCACGGCGTCGTGCGACAGCAGGATGTCCTCGAGCTCGGCGGGTGGCACCTGAAAGCCTTTGTACTTGATGAGCTCCTTCGCGCGATCGACGATGGTCAGATAGCCGTCCTCGTCGATCCGACCGACGTCACCGGTGTGGAGCCAACCGTCGTCATCGATCGTGCGCGCCGTGGCATCCGGGTTGTTCAGATACCCGGCCATCACCTGCGGCCCGCGCACCCACACCTCGCCCTCCTCGTTCGGACCCAACCGCTCCCCGCCCTCCAGATCCACGATGACCGTCTGCGAGCCGGCGACGGTTTGACCGACGGTGGCGATCTTGTCGGTGCTCACGTTCGGCGAGCAGAGGTGCGTCACCGGGCTCGCCTCGGTGAGGCCGTACCCCTGGAACGCTTTGCAGCCCAGCCGCCCCTGACACGCGAGCGCCAGGTCCTGACCGAGCGGGGCCGCACCGGACATGACGTAGTCGATCGCGGAGAGATCGTACTGCTCGACGATCGGGTGCTTGGCGAGCGCGAGCACGATGGGCGGGACGGCGTAGACCCGGTTCACGCGGTGATCCTGAAGCGTCGCGAGAAACCCCTCGAGATCGAACCGCGGCAGGGTCACCAACGTCGCGCCCTCCCGCAGACAGGCGCTCATGATCACGACCATGCCGTAGATGTGGAAGAACGGGAGGACCGCGATCACGACGTCGTCCCGCCCGATGGGGTCGGTCGCCCGGTACTGCTCGATGTTCGCGACCAGGTTCTCGTGCGTGAGCATGACCCCCTTGGGCCGCCCCGTCGTTCCGCTCGAATAGGGCAGCGTGACGAGATCCGTCGCCGGGTCCGCCACGCCGGCGGGAGATACGCTCCCCTCGCCCGCCCCCGCCGCGAGGAGCTCGGCGAACGGCGTCGCGCCGTCGGCCTCGCCGAACACGAAGATCTCCTCGACGTCGGTTTCGCTCGCGACCGCGCGCGCTTTGTCGAGCAGCGCCGGCACCGTGACGAACCACTTCGCGCCCGAGTCGCCGACCTGGTGGATCAGCTCGTCCTCGGTGTTGAGGGGGTTGAGCGTCGTATTGCACCCCCCCGCCATCGCGACGGCGTGAAACGCGATCGCGTACTCCGGGACGTTCGGGCTGCAGATCGCCACGACATC
>JAKSCH010000514.1 GCA_022360695.1 Gemmatimonadota bacterium | reverse complement strand
TTCCTCTTCTTCGTCTTCACATCCCCTCGGGTCGGTGGGGCGGCGGCGGACTCCGTTCGAGAATCGCAGAAGTTACGTGAAAGAGGGGCGACGTCCAGCGATCGTGACGGTCTGTGAACTTGCCGCGTCTTGGTTCCAGGGCCAAACTCAGCGGAACTTCATCCGGGGGAGACGCATGGATTTCGGCGCTATCGTCGACTGGCTAAACCACAACGTCGCTGAGTTTGGCATCACGATCGGGGAGGAGCGCCTCACCGCTCAGGTGATGCTCCTGCTCGGGATCGGGCTCTTCCTCACGCTGAAGCTCGGTCTGCCGCAGATCCGCCGGTTCGCTCACGGCGTGGCCGTGGCGACCGGGCGGTACGACGATCCGGACGACCCGGGCGACGTCTCCCACTTCCAGGCGCTCACCACCGCGCTCAGCGCCACCGTCGGCATCGGGAACATCGCCGGAGCCGCGACCGCGATCCACTGGGGCGGGCCTGGCGCGCTCTTCTGGATGTGGATGACGGCCTTCTTCGGGATGGCCACGAAGTTCAGCGAGGTGACGCTGGCGCAGAAGTTCCGCGACGTGGATGAGACCTCGGCCAAGTACAGCGGCAAAGTGTCGGGCGGTCCGATGTACTACATCGAGCGCGGTCTCGGCCCCAAGTGGAAGCCGGTGGCCGCGTTCTTCGCGATCATGCTGGGGATCACGGCGTTCATGACGGGGAACGCCATCCAAGCGAATACCGTCGCCGACTCCATGGACGCGCAGTTCGGAATCAATCCGATCATCACGGGGCTCGTGACGTCGTCGATCGTGGCGCTGGTGATTCTCGGCGGCATCAGTCGAATCGGTCGTGTCACGAGCATCCTCGCGCCGTTCATGGCGGCCGTGTACGTCACCGGCGCTCTCATCATCATCATCATGAATTTCGGTCAGGTGCCCGGGACGTTCGCGCTCGTGTTCCGCGAGGCGTTCAACCCGACCGCCGGGGTCGCCGGTACCGGCGCCGGGGCGTTTCTGGTGACCATGATGTGGGGTGTGCGCCGCGGTTTGTTCTCGAACGAAGCGGGGCAGGGCTCCGCTCCGATCGCGCACGCGGCGGCGCGCACGGAGGAGCCCGTGTCGGAAGGCGTCGTGGCGCTGCTCGAGCCGTTCATCGACACGATCGTCATCGTGACGATGACGGCGCTGGTGGTGATCATGACGGGTGCCTGGGACTCGCGGGTCGCGACCGAGATCGACCTGGACGGCGGCGATCTGACGTACGTCGTGCTCGACGCGAACGGCGGATCGGCTGAGGTCGAGGCGACGGGGACGATCCGATACGCTGCGGGTCGTCCCGATACCTCGCAGCCACATGTCGCGTGGCACGAGGTCTCGGTCGAGCAGCTGTTCGAGGACGAGGCGCAGACGGTCCCGTTCAACGGGATGGTCGATCCGTCCGCCGCGACCGCGACGACCGACGACGGGCGGGAGCTCACCGCCCTGTATGGTCCCGCGGTGGAGAGCGGAGCGCCGCTCACCCAGCTCGGCTTCCGACGGGGACTGGCCCCGCTCGGCGACTGGGGCCACTACATCGTCATCTTCTCGGTGCTGCTGTTCGCGCTCTCGACCGCGATCTCGTGGAGCTACTACGGGGACCGATGCGCGAACTACCTGTTCGGACCGAAGGCGATCATCCCGTACAAGCTCGTGTTCGTCTTGATGCACTTCATCGGGGCGGTCCTGCCGCTGGCCGTCGTATGGAATCTGGGCGACGTGTTCCTCGCGATCGTGATCATCCCGAACTTGATCGCGTTGGCGGCCCTCGCGCCGCAGATCAAGCGGATGACGGACGACTACTTCGCCCGCACGCCCTGGGTGAAGGCCGGCGAGGCGCGCCGACAGGGGTAGCGTCCGGCGCGCCCTCTCGCCGCGCCAGGCCGTCGAAACGGCGGCCTGGCGCCGTTGTCATCCCGGGGTAAAACGATATCTTGATCGAGTCCTGTCCCGTTTTACGCAACTCGTATCGATGTGAGCGTCGTAATGCCTGCCAACAACGTCGTGACCGTATCCCCCAAGTATCAGGTCGTGATTCCCCGCTCCATCCGTGAGTCGTTGGGGCTCCGGCCGGGTCAGAAAGTCCAGGCGCTCCAGTACCAGGACCGGGTCGAGCTGGTGCCGTTTCGACCGGTCAAGTCGATGCGCGGCTTTCTGAAGGAGGAGTCGGAGCGGGGAGGGGGAGGATCGATGACCGGGTCGGCCGTATGAACATCGTCGATGCCTCCGGTTGGATCGAATACTTCACCGACGGGCCCGACGCGGCCTTCATCGCGCAGACGCTCCAGGAGACCGAACGGCTGATCGTCCCGACGGTGACGATTCTCGAAGTGTTCGAGCGCGTGTGCAAGGACCATGGCGAGAGCGCCGCGCTCCGGGCGACGGCCGCGATGCAGCAGGGCATCGTCGTGGAGCTCGACACGCCGACCGCGCTCGATGCCGGACGCCTGTCGGTGGAGCACAGCGTCCCCGCGTCGGCAGGGGCGTTGCTCGCCGCCGCGCGTCAGTATTGCGCGACGGTTTGGAGCCTGGATGAACGGGTCCGGCACATCGATGGGGTTCGTTACCGGGCGCGAAGCGGGCCGCGACAACACTGACATCCCGCGGTCGGGGCCTACGACGGTGGCTCGAGAGGCGCTCGCCGCGTCGCGCGGCTAGCGGACCTCGCCTTCTCCGATCCGGGGCCCCAGCGATCCCGATGGCCGGAGCGCGCGCCCCGTCACCGCCCCGCGTCGTGCCAACGCGCGTCCGCGGGTTTCGATCTCCCGGCGCGCGGTAGGGCGGAGCAGACCCAGGAGATCGTCGCCGAGGCCGATGAGGTCGCGTCGGCATTGTCCGATCAGGTCGGGTAGCGACCGCCGCGCGCGTCGCGCCGCGCGATCGCTCTCGCTCGAGAGTCCACGGAATGCGCGTCGAAGACGCGCGCGGCTCCATTCCCACCGCTCGCCGCGTTTGCGGTAGAGCCCCACCCCGATGACCGCCAAGAGCACCAGCTCCAACATCGCTCAGCCCTCCTGTGGTTCGGCCGCACCATCCGGCCACGCCATCTCGATCTCTCGCGCCGCCCGATCGAGAATCTCCTTGACGCGTGCGAGCGCCTGCTCATCGCCCTGCCCGCCGACCGCGCGGTCGAAGCTGACCTGAGCGAGGTGGATGAACGACCTCGTCACATCGCGCATCTCGGACCCCGTGAACCGCTCGCCCGCGCTCATGAACCGGCGGAAGACATCCTTGGCCCGCGAATCGTGCTCTCCGAGGAAGGCTCGGCCCGCGTCGGTGAGGTGATAGACGCGCTTGCCATCGGACTGCTCGGACGACACGTACCCCTGGTCTTCGAGCATCTGGAGCGTGGGATAGATCGAGCCCGGACTGGGCGTGTACAGCCCGTGCGACTCTTCTTCCAACCGGCGGATCAGCTCGTACCCGTGCATCGGCTCGTCGTCGAGCAACCGCAACAGTACGAACTTGAGATCTCCCTTTCGTACGATGCGTCGCTTCGGGCCGAGCCCGCTCGGGAAGCGGAACACCCCGGGGCCACAGCAGTTGGCCCACGCTCCGAAACCCCAGTCCTTGCCAGTGAACACCCGCGTCCTCCGTGGCTCGACGGCGGATCCGCGACCCGCGAGAGGGGGGCGCGATCACGACCTGTCTCGATATATCGAAATAGTATCCGATATATCGATATGAGTCAAGTCGGGCTCACGCGCTCGCGCGCCGGCGAGGCGGTATGGGGCCTGCTTACATGGACCTACGGAGATCGGGTTTTTCGTCGAACCACCGATTCGGCGCGGTTTCGGCCCACGCGGCGCCGTCGAACGCCGATGCGGCACGTGGGTCGTGCAACGAGACCCAAGCAATCTGCGAGGAAGCGCCGACGGCAGCAGACCGTCGCGGGGGCAAACGGATGTCGGAAGTCGCCACGGCAGAAGTACGAGCGCCAGCGGTCGATCCCGCGAGCCTACGCGTGTTGTCTCACCTGGCCATCGCGGTCCAGCGGCACCGCATCTATCCACCGCTCAGCCCGCTGTGCAAGGAAGCCGTCACCGAGTGCGTGAAGGCGCTGTCCGCATTGCAAACGCGTGGCGCGAGTGGCGACCCCGGCGATCCGACCGCCGAAACGTCGGATGCCGCCGAGTCGGCGCTCGAGATCGCCCCGGAGCTTCACGTGAAGGTGGGCGCTACGCGTCTCTTCGTCGATCTGGCGCCCGTCACGTCGACCACGGCGATCGACGAGCTCGCCGAGCGTCTGTTCCGCGCGGACGTCGAAGAGCTCTCGTTCCGCGCGGACGCCAGCGTGATCGAGGTCGCGCGGTTCTGTCGACGTCTCGCGGCGTGGGATCGGAACCGCGGACACTACGACTTCTTCTCGGAAGCGATCGCCGAGACCGGCATCACCAACATCGGCGTACGGTGCACGGAACGTCTCGATGTGCTGGACTTCGACGTGTTGCCGTCGGGCCAGCTCGAGAATCTTCGGGTCGAGCGGACGGAGCGCGACGCGCAGCGCGACCCCTCGAAGTCTCGCTTCAGAAAGCTTGGGTGCGAGTCGACACCGACTGTCCGCTCGATCCCATCGATATGCTCGATCTGGCGTACCTGGTCGACAGCCAGACCGACCTCGCCGAGATGCTGGTCGGGATGGCGCAGGGCGAAGGACAATCGGTGGGAGCCCCCGTGGCGCTCCGGCAAACCGTGTCGGAGTTGGTGCACCTGTACAGCGGCTTGAGCGAGACGGCGTCCGAGGAGCGGTTCGAGTCGCTGGCGATGACCCTGATGGAGCTGGAGCCCGAAGCGCGCCGCACGCTCACGAGAGACGTCTTGCTGCCGGATCTGCTGCAAACCGGAAAGTCCGCCGACGTGCTCAAGCGGCTCCCCGATGGCGAGATCGTCGAGGCGATCCGCACGCTGGCGGATCTCGACGTCGGGGGCACGGGCTTGGTCGGCTTGGCGCTCGAGCGGCTGGATGTCGGCGGCGACCGACAGGAGTCGCTCGTGGAGTCGATTCAACAGACGCTGCCGGCGCCGAAGCCCGTGAGCCCGCCCCAGGGGCAGCCCGCGACTCCGCCCTCGAGCTCTCGAATCCGACTCGAGTCGGACCGTACGGTTCTACGGGACATGCGCGAGCTCGCAGCGCACGATCTCTCGGTGGATGCGGAGGCCGCGACGGAGCTCCGCTTGATCCGCGACAGCCTCGGCTCGGTCGATGAGGCGGCCGAGCGATTACGGGTCGTGCTCATCCTGCTCCCTCACATCCGGAACCCGGATCGTGCGACCGAGATCCTCGGGTCGGTCACGCACATGCTACGTCCGCTGATCTGGGAACGACCCGAAGAGGCCGCGGCGCGCGTGGGCGAGTTGCTCGACGTCGTGAAGCGGGAAGCGCTCGATCCCGAGATCGGGATGGCCATCAAGGAAGTGATCGGCAAGTTGCTCGACGCGAACTACATCCAATTCCAGGCGGAGCGCTGGAGTGAAGCGGGGACGGCCGACGAGTCCGTCACGAAGCTGCTGTCGGCGTTGGGCCATACCGCGACGACGGCGTTTCTGGAAGCGCTCGAACAGATCGATGATCGCCAGATCCGTCGCACGATCCTCAACTTCATGTGCGCTCACGCCGAGATTTTCTCCGAGAGCCTGTACGAGTCGCTCAAGGACACGCGATGGACCGTGGTGCGCAACTCGGTGCGGGTGCTCGGCTTCGCGCCCCCCGGCGGTGAGGCCGCCGTCGCGAAGCTGCTTCGCCACCCGGAGAAACGCGTCATCCGCGAGACGTTCTTGGCGTTGAGCCGGATCGGCACGCCGCGCGCGGCGGAAGAGATCCTCGGCCAGCTGGAGGCATCGGATCCCAAGCGACGAGAGTTGGCAGAGGATGCGATTCGGAGGTTCCCGGCGGCGGAGGGCGAGAAGCTCACGGGACGACTGCTCTCCAGGCCCGAGTTCTATCGCGACCGACCGCAGGTCGCACGGGCACTGATCGCCCGGTTCATGAGTCCTCCTTCGCCTCGGGGCGCGGATCTGCTGCGGCCCCTGCTCGGGCTGAGGCTTCAGTTCTGGAAGCCGGCGCTGTTTCAACTCGGTTGGACCGCGAGCGCGGCCTTGAAGGTGCGGTGATGTCGGGCCCGGCGATGAAACGCGCGGCACCACTCGCGGTGCTCAAGGCGTTCGCGGCGTTGCGACGAAGCATGTCGCTCTATCCCGACGGCCACGCAATCGTCGAGCAGAACGCGACCGAGCTCGAGCGAGCGGTGAGCCGCGGGCTCAACGAGGCCGGCCGTCTCCGGATCGACGTGATCGGCGGTACGGCCCACGTCGATGGGTATCCGTTCCGTATCGAGAGCCAGTCGAACCGAGAGCTGATCGACGAGCTCGAAGCGGTCGGCGTGGATTCGCTCCAGATCGAGAGCGGCGCGGACGCGCGGGAGCTGCTCGAGGCCGCGAAGGTCCTGAACGAGGTGCGGGATCGATCGGAGGGGCCCGGCTCGCTCCGTTCGGAGCTCGTCGAGCGAGGGGTGACCCGCGTCACGATGTCGAAGCTGCTCCCCGTGGGCATGCGACGCGGGAACACGGCGGACGGACCCATGCTCCCGCCCGCTCCTCGCGACACCGGATACGCGGAGGCACTCGAATCGGCGCGCGAAAGCGTCGGATCGGTGTTCGAAGGCGGCTCGCCCGACGCAAGAGCCGTACGCGGGTTGCTCGACCGACTCGGGGACCAGATCGTCGACCGCCGCAGCGCGCTCGCCGAGATCCTCGCGGTCAAGCGATACGAGAATCACACGTACTATCACTCGATGAACGTGGCCTCGCTGTCGGTGTTGCTGGGGCGCCGACTGGGCCTGACGCAACACACGCTCGAGGTGCTGGCAGAAGCCGCGCTCCTGCACGACGTGGGCAAGCGGTCGATCCCGACGGAGATCATCAACAAGGCGGGACCGCTGAACCGGCGCGAATGGCGCATCATGCAGCGCCACCCGGTGACGGGGGCCGAGATATTGGCCACGAATCCGGACTTCTCGCCGATCTCCGCCACGGTAGCCCTCGAGCATCACCGCGGCTTCGTCGGGGGTGGCTACCCCGATCTCGGCGATGCGCGTCCCCACTTCATCTCGCAGATCGTCGCCGTCACCGACACGTACGAAGCGCTCACCGGAGCGCGCGCCTATCGGGCGCCGCTGATCCCGGACGAGGCCTGTCTGATCCTGGCCAGCATGGCGGGCAACAAGCTCAACCCCGCGGTCGTGCGCGCGTTCGTCAGCTTGGTGACGTTCTTCCCGCTGGGCTCGGTCGTGCGGACGTCGGCGGGCGAGGTCGGGGTCGTCGTCGACACCGCGGAGCGCGAGCCGCTTCACCCGACGATCTTCACCATCGAGCACCCCGGTGCCACCGGGCGCTCCGGCATGCGGATCGACACGGCCGAGCGCAATCGCTCGGGCGAGTACGCGCGGCATATCGTCGAGGCGATCCCCGAGCGCGGGCCGACGCTACCACCCGAGGCGTGGAGGGAACCGAGCCAGACGATCGTGTCTACCGTGGATCCGGGCCCCGAGCCGAAGGTCGCCATGGACGGTGGACGCGTCGAGCCGACCGTGGCCGACCCCCAGATCTCGATCGATGGCCCGGATCCCGGCGCCGTGACCGAGCTGGAGAGCGAGGGCGGCGTGGCGACGGCCGCGCCCGAATCGGCCGGCCGTCGGGCGGAGGAGGCCGGAGAGGGCCGAAAGAGGCGAAAGCGGCGGCGCGGCCGAAAACGCCGGAGGCATTAGAAGGCTTCCGCAGCCTCCTAGTGTGGTGCATCAAAAGTCCCTTGCCATTCGAGCGGCGCTGCATCCCGCTCGCCGTCGTTGCTCGATCTCGACGTAGCTATGGCTACGCCTTCGCTCTCGCGTCTTGGCGAGCGGGCGCCTCACCACTCTCGGTGGTCAAGGGACTTTTGATGCACGATGCACCACACTAGCAGGCGCTCAATCCTCGCGGTGGATGTGGTGCACGCTCCGCTGGTCCGTCGCCAGGAGCTGTAGCGCCGAGACGTTCACGTGTGGTGGCGCGTTGACCACGAACGACACCGCTTCCGCGACGTCCCCGGCCGTGAGCGGCTCCAGCCCTTCGTACACCCGGTCGGCTCGCTCGGTATCGCCCTCGAAACGCACGAGGGAAAACTCGGTCTCCGCGAGCCCCGGGTTGACGGCGGATACCCGGATCGGCGTCCCGAGCAAGTCGATGCTGGTGCCCTCGGTGATGGCGCGCACCGCGAACTTGCTCGCGCAGTACACGTTGCCGCTCGGATAGACCTGCTCCCCCGCGATGCTCCCGATGTTCACGACGTGGCCCGAGCCGCGCTCGACCATGGCGGGCAGGATCGCGCGCGTGACGAAGAGCAGCCCCTTCACGTTCGTGTCGATCATTCGATCCCAATCGTCGAGCGACCCCTCGTGGACCGGTGCGAGCCCGGCGCCGAGCCCGGCGTTGTTGATCAGCATGTCCGGGACCCGACCCGCCGCGATCGAGCGCTCCGCCTCGGCGAACACGGCGGCGCGGTCCCGAACATCGACCGCTGCGACCGAGACTTCGACGTTCGAACGCGCGCGGATGTCATCGGCGAGCTCACCGAGCCGGTCCTCGCGACGTGCCCATAGCACGAGATCGGCGCCATCCTCGGCCAACCGGAGCGCGCACGCCCGCCCGATGCCGGCGCTGGCGCCGGTGACCAGCGCGAGCCGGCCACGGATTCGGCTCACGGCGCGTCGCCGGCCGCGGTCGGTCCCATGAGCCGCTCGTCCATGAAGCGGGAGGCCGCCTCGAACGCGGCGAGCCAGTTGCGGTGCAGCAGGAAACCGTGGACCTCGTCTGGAAAGACGAGCTGCTCGACTTCGACGCCGCGCGTACGCAGCGCCTCGATCAAGTCGACCGACTCCGAGAACGGCACGTTGCGATCGTCGTCGCCGTGGATCAGCAGGACGGGCGACGTCCACCCATCGATCCAAGCCATCGGCGACGACCGGTAGGCGAGTCGCGCGAACGCCTCGCGCGCCTCGGGCTGATACGAGGGGACGAAGTTCCGGATGACGACGTTCCAGTCGTGGACCCCGTGTATGTCGACACCGGCGGCGAACATGTCCGAGTTGCGGGCGAGCCCGAGCGCGGTCAGGTAGCCGCCGTACGAACCTCCCCAAAGACCGATACGCGAAGCGTCGACGTCGTCCCGTGAGGCGAGGTATGCTCCGGCCGCCACGACATCCCGGTATTCACTCGCACCTCGCGCGCCGTAGTCGATCGCTTCTCGGAACTCCAGACCGTATCCGGTGCCGCTTCGGTAGTTCACGGAGAGCACGACATAGCCGCGGCTCGCCAGATACTGATTGAGCGCGTACGTGTTGTGGTAGTATCGAAGGTAGTGCCACCCGAGGAGCATCTGTCGTCGCGAGCCCCCATGGAAGAAGATCGCGGCGGGGCGTCGCTCGACGCTCGGGCCCGGCGGCAGGAACAGCTGCCCATGGATCCGGAGTCCGTCCTCGGAGGTGAAGACGACCTGCTCCGGCTCGACGAGCTCCGCGTGCGGGAACTGCGCGGGCATGAAGCCCGTCACCATGGCGCGACGCGTGCCGCCGGAAAGCACCTGCGCATGTGCCGGTGTGGTGGCGTCGGATGCCAGGAACGCCACGGTTCGACCGTCGGCGGCGACCGCGGGTCCCCACTCGATCCCGGTCCCCGAGGTCAGACGCTCGGCGGACTGCCCGGGCGCGGTGCGCCAGACGTGACGGCGATCGATGTCCCCGGAGTTCGACGAAAACACGACACCGCTTCGGTCGCTCGAGATCGTCACGTGCTCGACTTCGCCGTCGCCGGGCGAGAGCGACACGGCCTCGCCGCCGGTCACCGCGACGGCATAGAGACGGGTCCAGCCGTCGCGCTCCCACGGGAAGACGAGATGATCCGAGGCGAGCCAGCCGAGCTGGGGTCCCGAGACCCCGTGGAACGCGCTGCCTCGCCCCGGCGCCGCCCGCCATATCTCGCGGGCCGCGCCGCTCTCTACGTCGACGACGCGGATCGACCAGGGGAGCGCGGATCGCACCGGCGAGAAGGGTAGCCGAGACCCTTCGTTCGGCGTTCGAATGAACGCGAGCTCGCGACCATCGGGCGACCATACCGGGGATCCGTCCCGGTCGAGGCTCGGGTCGAGGTAGCGAACCTCCCGCGTCGCCACGTCGAAGACGCCCACGAACGCGTGGTCCCCCCGATTGCTCACGAACGCGAGGCGGTCCGCCGACGGGGACCAGCTCAGGGCGCCGGCGCTCCCTCGGATCAGAAACAGCGGCTCGACCGCCGGGTCGCCCGTGAGAGACGCCACGTGCACTTGCCCCCGTTGGAGAAACGCGACGCGCTCGCCGGTCGGTGACACGACCGGCGCGGTGCCTTCCGCGAGCCGGCGGCTGGTGCCGTCGAGCGAGGCGACCCAGAGCGCGCGTTCGGCGGGCTCCGGCTCGGAGTCGGGGTTCGGGATCTCTCCCGCGCGGTTCGGGCCCCCGCCGCGGACGAAGACGACGTTGCGACCGTCCGGCGTGAACCGAAGCTGGCCGAGATCCTGGCCGTCGTCGTCCGACCAGCTCGTGATCCGACGACCCACGAACTCCGGTCCTTCCGCCACCCAGATGTTGCGAGCGCCGCGATCGTATCGAATCCACGCGAAGGCGGCGTCGCTCGGCGACGCGACGAGGTCGGTGGCGAACGGCGCGGCCAGGATGTCGTCGAGCGTGTAGCTCGTCTGACCGAGAAGCGGGGTCGCCGCGAGCCACCCGACGACGACCGCGACCGCCGTCCCGGGTCGCCACCGGACACGAGCCGTGTCGCGCCGGCGGGTCATGTCAGACGCGCCGCAGGAAGTAGTAGGCGCGGTCGGCGTTGGTCGCGCGGTGAAGGCTTTGTACCGCATAGCCCCTCCTCAGGTAGGTCATGAACGCGTCACGAACGGTCCTCCGCCACGCGACGAGCTCGGAGGCCGACACGGTCGGCTTCGTCAGGTCGGTGGGCACTTCGATCAACACTTCGTCGCCGCCGGGGAGGTCGTCCTCGTCGGTCGCCGAAGCGCGCGTGACCACACCGGAGTCGTCGAGTCGTCGCGATGGCGGGCGGGTCTGCGCACCCTCGATCGCCCATGACGCGCGCTGACTGTTCAAGTCCCAGCGAACGATCAGGCGGTCCGTGTCTCCGCCCGCGTGGAGCGGGCTGCCGGTATCCGCTCCGTACATGTTCGGCACGTAGCGGACGACGGACGCGCCCAGTCGGTTGAGGTTCAAGTGTGCGTTCGCCGCGACCATCGGGTCGAACGTCCAAAACACCGTATCGATCCCGCTCTCCAGCAGCTCGTCGCGCTGAAACAGCTTGAGGCGGCGACCCAACCCCTGGCCGCGATGATCCGGCGAGACCGCCAACATGTGCGACCAATGCATCGTGGTGGCTTCGTAGGTGCCGAGGAGGGAGAGGACGAAACCGATCATCCGGTCGTCGTCGAAGGCGCCACCGACCAGCCCACCCGTCTTTCGGATCACCTGTAGCAGCGATCCTGGAACCACATCGGCGAACGCATCGCCCCACGTCGTCTTTTGGAGCGATACGCATTCTCGAAACTCGTCGAGCGTCTCGAGCTGACGGAGCGCGATCATCTCACGCCGTGGCTCGGGCGGCCGTCATCGTCTCCGCCCGGGTCGTCACGTCGTCGATGCGGTCGATGTCGACATCGACGCCGAGACCCGATGTCCCGCGCGGCACCTCGACGAAACCGTCCTCCGTCATCGTCCACTCGGGGGTGACGATGTCGCGCTCCCAGTATCGTCGACTGGGCGAAAGGTCACCCGGGAGATGGAAGTTCGGGAGCGACGCCAGGGCCACGTTGTACGCGCGCCCGATCCCGCTCTCCAGCATCCCGCCGCACCACACGGGAACGTCCGCGGCCTGCGCGGCGTCATGGATGGCGATCGAGCTCGTGAACCCCCCGACTCGCCCGGGCTTGATGTTGACGATGCGTCCCGCTCCCAAGGCGAGCATGTCTTCGGTGTCCTCGACGCTCACGATCGACTCGTCGAGACACAAGGGCGTCGTCAGACGGTCTTGCAGCCGCGCGTGACGAACCAGGTCGCCGGCGGCGAGCGGTTGCTCGATCATGACCAGATCGAACGGATCGAGTCGAGCCAGATGCTCGGCATCGTCCAACGTGTAGGCGGCGTTCGCGTCGACCGCGAGCACCGCGTCCGGGCCGAGCGCCTCCCGGACGGCGCGCACGTAGTCGATATCGACGCCCGGGCTGATCTTGAGCTTCACCTTCCGGTACCCCTCATCGATCGCGGCGCGCGCCTTGTCCACGAGCGCGGCGGGGGAGTCCTGAATCCCGATCGAAATACCCGTAGGTACGCGCTCGCGCGTCCCGCCGATGCGCTCCGCGAGCGCTTGGTCCGCCCGCCGCGCCGACAGACCCCAGCAGCCCATCTCGATCGCGGCCTTGGCCATCGGGTGGCCCTGCACCCCCGCATCGAGCCGCGCCCGGACGGCACCGGGGCCCTCCAACGGACTTTCGAGGACCCGTGGGATCAGCCACTCGCGCAGCGCCAGCCACGCCGTGTCCACGGTTTCGGGCGAATAGTTGGGTCGATCACCACAAACGCATTCGGACCAACAGGTTACGGCTTCGACATCCTCGAGCTCGAGGAGCAGGATCCGACGGACATCCATCCAACCCGAGGAGATGACGAACCGCTCGCGAAGCGGGAGCTCGATCTCACGTAGGGTCACGCGTGCAATGTGCATCCGGCTCGACTCGGGGCGGGGAACGGGTGGCGCGGCTCGCGGGGGCCGGCCCCAGTGCGGACCCTCGATCCGACAACCTGCAACCGGAGTCGGGCTCACGCGACCGGCGCGACCGGTCCCCCGCGAGACCGGCCGTTCTGCGGGGGGACGAGCGTCGAAGGCGAATCGAGCGGCGCCGACCGCGGCGTACCGTGCCGATCCGGTCCGAGGCTCAGAACGACAGGTACTGGCTCACCTTCACGATGAAGACGTTCTCGGCCGGCGCCGCGAACAGCCCGTCGAAATCACGACCGAAATCGAGGTCGCCGATGTCGAGGCTGTCGCGTCGGCTGTGTTGCCAGACCAGGAAGATCTGCGATCCCGGTCGATACTCCCATCGGAATACGGCGTTACCACGGAGCGACCGGATGTTGAAGTCCCGGTCGTTCGTCGAGAAGTCGCTCGCCGCGTCGCCGTCGAAGTCGAAGTAACGGGTGTCGCCGATCGTGCAGGTTTGCCCACCCTGGCACAGGACCTCGCCATCCTGCTCGAGCGCCGTCCCCTCGGTGAAGTCGATGAAGTCGAACGACTCGGAGCGCTCGAGTTGTCGGTACGTCAGATAGTCGCCCGAGGAGATGAGCGGCTGGAGGAACAGCTGTAGGCTGACGTCCGGGCTGAACGTCAAGTTGAGCCGGGTCTCCATCGACAGCGACCGCCGGCTCAAGTCGCCGAACAGATACCGGTCCCCGAACGTCGGCTCGTAGAACGAAGCGTCCGACTGCGAGACGTACTGCGCGCCATCGCGCTCGCGGGAGTATCGAGGGGCGAGCTCGATCTCCCAGCTCGACGAAGGTCGCAGGTTGAGCTCGAGCTCCGTCTCCAGTCGGTCCCCGCGCCCCGAGAACGACCGTTCGTAGCTGACGGAAGGCTTGAGCCAGATTCCGGCTCGCCGATCGGTGTTCACGCTGAAGTTGACGTTCACCGAGGCCGGGTCGGTCATCAGCGGCCCGCCGCGGGTTTGCGTGTCGGACTGGCTCTGCGGCGAATACCACACGCGGCTCTGGATGCCCCAGTTGTTCAGGAGCGTGAAGTTGCCGTTGAGGAAGAACCCGCCGCTCTCGTGCGATCGCGCCCAGTTCGCGCCCGAGAAGAAGTCGTCGAGCAGCGAATGCCGGAAGTTGTGGAACGTGAAGAAGTTGACGTTGTAGCTTCGGAACAGACGCCCCGGCCGAATCTCGCGGTACTGGATTCGCGAGCCCACGTCGAGCCGCTCGCCCGAGGTGATGAACCCGAGGTCGTTGATCTCGAAGCCGGGTGACTGTTGCCCGACCCACGTCGACCACGTCCAGTGCTCGCCGTTCTGACGCTCGAGCTGGAGCCGCCAGTCGCTTCCGAACAGCGAGGTCGCGGTCGAGTCCACCTCGAGGTAGTCGGCATCCGGCCGTTGGAAGTAGTGGATCGGGCTCTGTTGGATGTCGAGCAGCGCATCCGTCGACCCGTTCACCAAGCTGCTCGAGTAGAAGCCCCACAGACGCCAGTCGCGGCTTCGCGAGCCACCCCACTGATGCTCGAAGTCCAGTCCGAAGCTGTACGCGCTCGACGGCAGGAAGTCGAAGCTCCCATCGCCTGGCAGCCCGCGCTGGAGCGCGGTCGTGATCACGCCGATCTTCGAGCCACCTTCGCGGAAATCCTGTTGCAGCCGCAACACCCCGTACCGGCTTTCCGGCTCGGCCGTGTACGAGCCGATCGAGTCCGCATCCGAGAAGAAGGCGGATCCGCTCTCTCGGCCCGTCAACGCGGCGAGCGCTCCGACGGAAAGACCGCCGGACGTACGCCCCGTGAGCTTGGCCGCGCCGACGATCGTCGTCTGGCTCGGTTGACTCGTGAAGTCCGCCTCGCTCGGTCCCGAGCCGCGGGGCTCCCGCCCGATCCTCCGGCTGAAGAAGAGCGCCTTGCCTCGACCGCCGTTTCGACCGCCCGCGAAGTCGAACACCCGCGCGTCCTGAACGAAGAACGGACGCTTCTCGGGAAAGAACGTCTCGAACGCCGTGAGGTTGATGACTTCGGGGTCGACTTCGACCTGGCCGAAGTCGGGGTTGAACGTCGCGTCGAGCGAGAACGCGGAGCCGATGCCCATGCTCACGTCGGTCCCCATGCGCGGGCTGAACTCGCTTCCATCGAACAGCGGGTCACCGATCTCGCTCGGACCGGTCTGGACTTGCGAGACGGCGAACGGCGTGACCTCGAGACGCCGGCTCGCACGGGCGACCTGGATCCCTTCGATCGTCCCGAACTGACTCACACGTCCGCGGACCGTGCGCGACTCCAGCGCGAAGTAATCCGTCTCGTTCGACTCGAGCCGACGCCGCGTGAAGTTGACGCCCCAGGTTTGATCGCCCGGTCTCGCCTCGTATCGGATCTGGGACAGCGGGACGCGGAGCTCGGCGGTCCACCCGTGATCGTCGCGTCCGACGGCCGAATCCCAGATCGCGTCCCAATCCTCGTCATCCTGCACGTCGCCGAACAGAAAGGAGTCGCTCTCCGCGCCGGCGGCGCTCACCGAGAATCGATATCCCGTGAGTCCGTCTCGGTTCGGATCGAGCGATACGGCGAACGAGTCGAACGCCCCGCGCTCATCGCGGCGTACGAGCTGATCTCGGATCACCGACGGATCCGACTCGTACATGCGAGCCGCGACGTAGAGCGAGCCATCGTCGAACAAGACGCGGACTTCCGTCGGCTCGGTCGGCGTGCGCCCTTCGAAGGGTTCTCCCTGGACGAACCCGGTGATGACCGGCGCGTGGAGCCACGCCGGATCGTCGAGCCGGCCGTCGATCGAGATCGACCCATCGAGTCGCGCGGCGCGGGCCGCGACTGTCGTCTCGGAGCCACGAGTCGTCGTCGTGGCCGTGCTCGAAAGCGTGCCGTCCTGACCCCGGGCAGGGACGGCGAGGACGCTCGCGAGCAGACTCCCGAACACCGCGATATATGCGGCTCGCATGCCGCTTCTCGGCCTCCGCGGGCCGTGTGTATTGCGTTTCATGTCGAGGTGAACACCTGGGGAGGGATCGCCGTTCAGTCGGATCGCGTCGTCGTGTCGAAGTCCTTCCCTGCAAGGAAGATGCGAGCGCTCGACGCGCGAGAGCCGGGCCCGGTATCCCTTTGGGACGGATCGACCTCGGGTTGAGCCCCGCGCACCGGGTCCGTAACTTGCCCTTCCGTCGTAAAAATTCGTTCGTGGTGATTTGAGGCAGATTGCAGCCACGCAAAACAAGTCGCTAAAGAGCCACGCCCCAGGCGCGTTCTCCAGCGACTGGGGTTTCGTGCATCGAGGACTGGTTGTGGACGTGAGCAGGAACGATAGAGCCGACGCGGATCACGAAGGGTCGGGCGGCGTAGCTCGGGGGCGTCACATCGAGCGACCATCGCGCATCGCGGCGCTCCGAGCTGCGCTGAACGACCGAATCCTCATCATGGATGGCGGGACCGGCACCGTCATCCAGGGGTTGGACCTGGACGAAGCGGCGTATCGAGGCCAGCGCTTCGCCGATCACCCCATGCCGTTGATCGGGAACCACGACCTGCTCTGTCTCACGCGTCCCGACGACGTGGCGGGCTTCCACCGCGCCTACTTCGACGTCGGTGCCGACTTCGTCACGACGAACACCTTCAACGCGCAGTCGATCTCGCAGGCCGACTACGGCACGGAAGCGTGCGTCGGCGAGATCAACGCCGCCGCCGCCTCGATCGCCCGCTCGGTCGCGGACGAGTACACGGCGCGGGACGACCGTCCCCGTTGGGTGCTCGGCAGCATCGGGCCCACGAACCGCACCGCCTCGCTCTCGCCGGACGTGGAGAATCCGGCGTTCCGGGCCGTCACGTTCGATGAGCTCGCCGCGGCGTACAAGGAGCAGGCTACCGGGCTGTGGGACGGCGGGGCGGACGTGCTGCTCGTCGAGACGATCTTCGACACCCTCAACGCCAAGGCGGCGATCTTCGGGATTCTCGAACTGGCCGAGGAGCGGGGGGACGACATCCCGATCGCCGTATCGGGCACGATCACCGATCAATCCGGTCGTACGCTCTCGGGTCAAACGGTGGAGGCGTTCTGGATCTCCGTCCGCCACGCGGAACCGATCTTCGTCGGGCTCAACTGTGCCCTGGGCGCCGATGATCTGGCGCCCTACGTCGCGGACCTGTCGCGGGTGGCGGAGACGCCCGTCGGCTGTCATCCGAACGCCGGGCTCCCCAACGGGTTCGGGGGGTACGACGACACCCCCGAACACATGGCGGGCGTGTTGGGCGGATTCGCCGAACGCGGGTTGCTCAACGTCGTCGGTGGCTGCTGTGGCACCGGACCCGGTCACATACGAGCCATCGCCGAGCGTGTGGAAGGCCTCGCTCCTCGGGCCGCCATCGAGGTCGAGCCCTTCCCACGCTTCGCGGGGCTCGAGCCGCTCGTCATACGACCCGACACGCTGTTCGTGAACATCGGTGAGCGCACCAACGTGACGGGCTCGGCGCGCTTCCGCCGCCTGATCAAAGAGGAACGGTTCGAGGAGGCGCTCGACGTCGCACGGGATCAGGTCGACAACGGGGCGCAGCTCCTCGACGTGAACATGGACGAGGGGCTGCTCGACTCCGAAGCGGCGATGAGGCACTTCCTGAACTTGATCGCGTCGGAGCCCGACATCGCGCGCATCCCGGTGGTGATCGACTCATCGAAGTGGTCGGTGATCGAGGCCGGACTCAAGTGCGTCCAGGGTCGCGCCATGGTCAACTCGATCTCGCTCAAGGAGGGCGAGGACGAGTTCCTCGCCCAGGCTCGGCGTATCCACCGGTACGGAGCGGCCGTCATCGTCATGGCGTTTGACGAGGACGGACAGGCCGACACGGTCGCCCGCAAGTTCGAGATATGCGCGCGCGCGTATCGCCTCCTCACCGAGAAAGCGGGGTTCGCGCCGCAGGACATCGTGTTCGACCCGAACGTCTTCGCGGTCGGTACGGGGATCGCCGAGCACGACGAGTACGGGACCGCGTTCGTAGAGGCCGTGCGGCGTATCAAGGGCGAGCTTCCCGGTGCGTTGACGAGCGGCGGAATCAGCAACGTGTCGTTCTCGTTCCGCGGGAACGAGGCGGTTCGTGAAGCCATGCACTCGGCGTTTCTGTATCACGCGATCCAGGCCGGGCTCGACATGGGGATCGTGAACGCCGGTCGTCTGCCCGTATACGACGACATCGATCGCGAGCTGCTCGAGGCGTCCGAAGACGTCCTTTTCAACCGCGCCCCCGGCGCGACCGAGCGACTCACCGATCTGGCGACACAGATCCGCGATCAAGGCGTCGAGACGACGGTCGATCTCTCCTGGCGCGACGGGCCGGTCGAAGCGCGTCTCGAGCACGCGCTCGTCGAAGGGCTCGTCGAGTTCATCGAAGAGGACACAGAGGAAGCGCGGCAACAGCTCGGCGTGGCGCTCGAGGTGATCGAGGGGCCCCTCATGGCCGGGATGAACCGCGTCGGGGATCTGTTCGGCAGCGGTCGGATGTTCCTGCCACAGGTGGTCAAGTCGGCGCGCGTGATGAAGAAGGCCGTGTCGTATCTCACGCCGTTTCTCGAAGCGGAGAAGACGGAGGCGGGGGGGGCGGCGGCGAGCGACGCGGACCGATCGAGGGGGAAGGGACGCGTCCTGCTCGCGACGGTCAAAGGCGACGTCCACGACATCGGGAAGAACATCGTGGGCGTCGTGCTCCAGTGTAACGGCTACGACGTCGTCGATCTCGGCGTGATGGTGCCGGCCGAGACGATCCTGTCGGAGGCCCGGGCGCATGACGTGGACGTGGTCGGGCTGAGCGGGCTCATTACGCCGTCGCTCGACCACATGGTGAGCGTCGCATCCGAGATGGAGCGCGAGGGGTTCGAGGTGCCGCTGCTGATCGGGGGCGCCACGACATCGCGCAAGCACACGGCGGTGCGGATCGAGAAACGCTACTCCGGCGCGACCGTGCACGTGCTCGACGCCTCCCGGGCGGTGGGCGTCGTCGGGGAGCTGCTGAGCGAAGAACGGGCGGATGCCTACGTGGCCGGCGTTCGATCCGAGTACGAGCAGATCCGTCGGGACTTCAGCGAGCGCGAGCGGGTCCTGACGACCGTCGCGGACGCGAGGACGAATCGGCTCGAGATCGACTGGGAGGCGTACGCGTCTTCGACCCCGGCTCACCCCGGGATCACGACGTACGATCCGTATCCGCTCGAGACGTTGATCGACTACATCGACTGGACGCCCTTCTTCCAGTCGTGGGAGATCGCGGGCCGCTACCCGGCGCTGCTCGATGATCCGAGTCGCGGCGAAGCCGCGCGGGCGCTGCACGAAGACGCCCGTCGGCTGCTCGATCGCATCATCGCCGAAGAGCTCCTGACCGCCCGCGCCGTGGTCGGGTTGTTCCCGGCGGCGGCCCGTGGCGATGACATCGTGTACTTCGACGATGCGGATCGCGGTCGGTCGTTGGCCAAGGTGTCCCATCTTCGACAGCAGATGAAGAAGAAAGAGGGACGACCCAATCGCTCGCTGGCCGACTACGTCGCGCCCGAAGGGGCGGCGTCGTGGAGCGGCGGATTCGCCGTCACGGCCGGCGCCGGGCTCGCAGAATTGTGCGCGACGCTCGAAGCGGACGCGGATGACTACCAGAGCTTGCTCGCCAAGTCGCTCGCGGACCGGCTCGCGGAAGCGCTGGCCGAGCGGATGCACGAGCTCGTGCGGACCGAGCTGTGGGGCTACGCGCCGGATGAGGCGCTCGACAACGACGAGCGGATCCGCGAGGCGTACGTCGGGATTCGACCGGCGCCCGGCTACCCGGCGTGCCCGGATCACTCGCAGAAAGCGACGTTGTTCGAGTTGCTCGGCGCGACCTCGAGGACCGGGATCGAGCTCACGGAGTCGTACGCCATGCTCCCCGGAGCCTCCGTGAGCGGTTGGTACTTCGCTCACCCCGAGGCGACGTACTTCGGGTTGGGTCGGATCGGCCGGGATCAGGTCGAGGATTACGCCGGTCGCCGAGGGGTCTCGGTAGCGGAGGCGGAGCGACTGCTCTCGCCCAATCTCGCCTACGACCCGGACGACCGATGAGAGAGGGTCGGGACCGGATCCGCGCCATGATCGACGGCGAGGGAGTCCACGTCGTCGATGGCGCCATGGGCACGGTGCTCTATCAACGGGGCGTATTCGTCAACGAGTGTTACGACGAGCTGAGCGTCACGAAGCCGGAGGTCGTGCTCGCGGTGCACGCGGAGTACGTGCGAGCCGGCGCGGAGCTGGTCGAGACGAACACGTTCGGCGCGAACCCGGTGAAGCTCGGGGCCTTCGGGCTCGAGGATCGCACCGAGGAGATCAACGAAGCCGCGGCGCGTCTCGCCGCCCAGGCCTCGCACGGCCGCGCCGGCGTGCTGGGTGCCATCGGCCCGCTCGGCATCCGGATCGAGCCTTGGGGGCCTACCTCGGTCGACGAGGCGATGGAGCTCTTCGCCCGACAGGCGACCGGTCTCGCGGAGGGCGGCGCGGATGGCTTCATGCTCGAGACGTTCGCCGATCTCGACGAGCTTCTCCAGGCGATCCGGGCCGTGCGGCACGTCGCGAGCGATGCGCCCGTGTTCGCGCAGATGACGTTCGGCGACGAAGGGGCTACCGCGTACGGGACGTCGATCGAATCGGCGGCCGAGGCCTTGGAGAAGGCGGCCGTCGATGTGATCGGACTCAACTGTTCCGTCGGGCCGTCCTCGATGCTGATGGGAGTCGAGCGGATGGTGGGGGCCACGCGCCACCCCGTGTCGGCGTTGCCGAACGCGGGTCTGCCCCGCGACGTGGGCGATCGAAAGATCTACCTCGCGAGCCCCGAGTACATGGCGCGGTACGCGCGGCGGATGGCCGAGTCCGGTGCGCGTTTCGTGGGTGGGTGCTGCGGGACCACCCCGGAGCATACACGGCTCATGGTCGACCTCCTCGGTACGAACGGGCTCCGCCCCGCGCGCGTCGCCGTCGGAGCTACCCGGAGCGAGCCGCGCGAGTCCGCCGAGCCGATCGCTCTCGCGGATCGATCCGCGCTCGGTCGCAAGCTCGCCACGGGGCGGTTCGTGCGGGGCGTCGAGCTCACGCCACCGAGCGGTTGGGAGCCGCGCGAGCTGATCGCGGGGGCCCGGCACCTGCGCGACGTGGGCGTGGATACGGTCCACATCGTCGACGGCCCGGTGCACCGGAGCCGGGTCGCGTCGCTCCCCGCGGCGATCGTGATCGAGCGCGAGCTCGGGTTCGAGACAGTCGCGCACTACAGCTGCCGCGATCGGAACATGCTCGGCATGGTGAGCGACATCCTCGGCGCGGCCGCGGCGGGTCTCCGGAACCTCTTGCTCGTGACCGGGGATCCACCGCGCAGCGGCCCCTACGACACGGGGGGCGTGTACGACATCGACAGCATCGGTCTGACGAACGTCGTACGACAGCTCAACCTGGGACGGGATCCGGGCGGCGGCTCGATCGGCGCGCCGACGTCGTTCGTCATCGGCGTGGCGGTGAACCCGAGCGCCGTCGACACGGAGGAGGAGATCCGCCGTTTCGCGTGGAAGGCGGAGGCGGGCGCCGACTTCGCCGTCACGCAGCCCAGCTTCGATCCGGACGAGTTCACGTCCTTCGCCAAACGGATCGAAGCGTTCGGCGTCCCGCTGATCGCGGGGTTGTGGCCACCGCTCTCGATCGAGAACGCGGAGTTCCTGGCGAACGAGGTCCCGGGCGTGCGAGTGCCCGAGCCCGTGCTCGATCGGATGCGGCGGGCGAGCGAGACGGGCGAGCTCGCGGCGGCCGAGGAGGGCGTGGCCGTCGCGCGCGAAGTGCTCGGAGAGATCGGCGGCGCCGCGGTCGGCGCGCTCGTCTCGGCGCCCTCCGGACGCGTCGAGCGAGCCGTCAAGGTGCTCGAGGCGTAGAAGCGTGCCTCGGCGGGCATGCGGTCATTCGCTTCCGAGCCCGTCCATGATCCGCGGGAACGACGACCCCGCTCCCGCGGCGCCCAGGTTGCACACGTACACGTGTCGAGCGCCGACATCGCGGAGCGCCCGTATGGTCCGCCCGCAGTGCTCGATCGGATCCACGCCCGACTCGAACGCTCGCGCGACGGCGTCGACCGGCACCGGGAAGAACCGCGACAGCCGCTCGAGGGCTTCGCGGCGCCCGTTTCGGTAGTAGAAGATGCCGAACGCGCCGGGTAGGTCGATCCCGGCGTCGTCGAGCGCACGTAGCCAGGCCTCGGCCCGCCCGATGTCGTGGTGCGAGATGACTTGGGTGAGGTAATAGTCCGCTTCGAAACCGTCGTCCGAGACGAACCGGATCTGCTCGTCGGTGGGACGGTGCGGATTGACCCAGCCGCCGAGCGCCATGTCCGGCACCCGCTCGCGCAGCAGACGACGAAGCTCGTACGCGTGGGGCACGCAACGCGGGGCGCCCCCCGGGTCTCCGCCCACGACCGTGAGCGCGTCGAGACCCCGAAGCCGCGCGCGGTCCCCGTAGCGGAGGCAGTAGTCGAGCGGGTGCTTCGTGGTGAGAAACGGAATCACGCGCCACGGGTCGACCTCACCGACGACGTTCGTCGTCAGGTGTTGGAGATTCTCTTCCTCGCGCTGTCCGACCGCGTTGTCGGTCAGCATGAGAAACGCGTCGCGCGCGACGACCCGTCGGATCGAGTGCGAGAGATCGATCCAGGTGTCCATCGCGCTCCCGCGCGCGAGATCCGCCCGCGGCGGACGGAGCTCGACCCCGACCGAGGGCGTTTCCGAGCGGAGTCGATCGAGGAAACGACTCGCGACCCGCTCTCGATCCCCCGCGCTCCCCCCGTCCGCGGCTCTCACAGACGGATGACCTCGTGCTCCGCGAAGATCGGGGGCACGTCGTAGGCGAGCCCGGAGCCCGCGTACAGCTCGGTGAGCTCGATGCGGAGGTCGTCGATCATGGCGCGGTCCACCTCGCGCATCTCGTCCGCCGTCAGGTGCAGGATCCGATTCATACGTAGATTCTCGCGGGAACGAGCGAGAAAGCAAAGCTCGGACAGGT
>JAKSCH010000505.1 GCA_022360695.1 Gemmatimonadota bacterium | reverse complement strand
GCGACTCCGTTCCTCGCGGATCTCGAATGGCTGCCACGCGTCTCCATCCCGGTACATGGTCTGATCGAGATTCAGGCTCTCGACGACGAAATCGGCATCGTCGAGCATCGCGTTGGTGAACGCCCACGCCAGGCGGCGATTGAGCCCCACGACCACGCCCGGGGCGCCCGGGATCGACAGACCGGCCGCCGCGTACTCGGGCGTCTCGGCCCGCAGGGCGTTCAGATACCAGGTGGATGGGGCCCGTAGCGACAGGTGCATGTCGTTGGCGAGCAACGGGTGGCCATCCGCCGTTCGTGAGCCTCGGGCGGCCCACGAGTTCGAACCGTGGAAGGCGAACCCGGCCAAGAACGCGAACGGGTCCACCCGGTCCGGGCTCGATGTCCACGACCGAGCCACCGACGGGAACGCGGGTCTCGATGCGCGCATGGACCCCGAGCGATCCGCGAGCGCCGTCGCGTGATCGTCCTGAACGATCGTCGGTCCCCACGCCGGGTAGGGGGCGAAGAGCGCGTCACGTCGATCGGCGGGGAGCCGCGCGCGGGTGCTCGCGCGCGCGAGCTCGGTTCGCCAGCCCGAGAGGTCGAGCGACATGATCCTTCCGATGGCGACCGACGCCTCCGGACTCCAAGCCTGGGGCTCGATCCCGAGGATCAGGAACTCCGGCGGCCACGGTCCCCGCCAGGTCCGGAGTCGCTCGTTCACGCCGGTCGCGTATGCCTCGAGGACGGCGCGCGGTTCCCCGGCGAGCGTCGCCCACTCGGCTTCCGACGGGGTCCATAGATCGAGCGTTCGGAGCAGCCGATCCGTGTCGAGGAGCGCCTCCCCGAACATCTCGGCGAGACGACCCCGTGCGATCCGCTGGAACAGCTCCATCTGCCAGAGCCGCTCGGACGCGTGGACGAACCCCTGCGCGAAGGCCGCGTCGGCGAGCGACCGACCCGAGATCGTGGGGATGGCCCAGTCATCGAAATCGATCTCGACTCGATCCGAGAGCCCCGCCACTTCGATCTGCCCGTCCCGTGGCTGGCGCGAGCTTTGAAGATAGAGATAGGCGGCCGTCACGATCGCGCCGAGCCCCACGACCAGCGCCGCGCCGATGGCGGATGCGCGTCTCCGCGCGCTCATGGGCGGTCGATCCCCGGCTCCTCCTCCGCGGCTGCGTCGTCGAGTGCGCGTCCCAACGACACGTAGATGTCCCCATCGCGGATCACGAGCGCGCGCGCCTCCAGATCGTCGAGCGCCTCGAGCAGGTGCTCCGCGCGCTCGTCGAGCCGCTCGGCGAGCGCATCGACGTCGACGTGACCCAACGCCCAGATCTCGCGCCACGCGGCCGCGGCCCGCGGCTCGAGGCTACCGATCAGGAGCGGTTCCCCGCGGTCGCTCTCCGCGGCAGCCGCCAGGCCTTGTCGAGTGAGGGCGGACTCGATGGGCTCGAGATGGTGCTCCGCGAGCCCGCGAAACAGGACGAAGCGACGGTGGGGCCGCGCGTCCACGCTCAGCACGACCAGCTTCGCGACGACTTCGTCGGCGCAGGAGAAGTCGATCAGCGGGACGTGTCGGAGATCGAGGACCGCCAACGCCGCACGTTCCACGCGCGCCAGCTGCTCCTCGATGTTCGTCCGAACCGTCCGCCCCGTATGACGGGTCACGAGGTAGCTATAGAGCTCGGTGCGCGCGACGGTCGGCCTCACGTCTCGCCGTCCTCGTCATTCTGTCGCGCCGGGAGGACGATCAGCACCTGCGCGCCCGGGAACGGCGCCAGTCCCCCCTGCAGCGCCGGCACGTCGTCCCACGCCGGCACGTGCGCGATCCTGGCGTCGCCGCTTCGGATGCGGACGGCGCCATCCCACCGTACGACCTGGCTGCGGATCGCCTGTAACCCCTGCCCGCGACCGGGGTCGCGAAAGCGCGACTCGCCGTGCAGGAACGCGGCTTCGAGCGCCGCCGCGGCCGACCACGACTCGCCGGTTCGACGCGCGTGCTCGGTCGCCAACGAGCCTTCGAACCCGACGCCCACATCCATGACCGCGAGCACCACCACGTCGCGCCCGAGCCGACGCCGCCAATGGTATCGCTGCGCGCAGACCCAACCGATCGAGTCGGCGTGCTCCAGGATGTTCTGACACACCTCCGACAGCATGACCGAGAAGTGGATCACGGCCGGCTTGGGATAGCCCAGTCGATTGTGCAGGATCTTCTGCGCCTTCTCCCTGACGCCCTCGACCACCCGGTGGACGTCCTCGTGCGAACGGATGGTCGTGACTTCGAGCAACGCATCCGACTCCCCGTGTGGCTTCGGCGGACGCGCGTCGAGCTCGAACACCTCGGCCGCCGCGGGCCAGAAGTGCATGCGATCGACATAGGATCGGACCTCGTCGTCATCGGGCGGCTCGATCAGCGGAGCGAGTCCCGTGCGGACCCGAGCCTCCTGACCCACGGCCAGCAGACCGAGCAAGCCGTACGGCGACACCCAGGACACGCCGCGAGCGTCGAGCAACAACCGCGAGCCATCGTCCAGCCCACGTACCTCGGCGATCAGCGTTTCGAAGGCCGTCTCGTCGAGCGTGCCCGGAACCTGGACGACACGGCTCATGCCGCCCCCGCGTCGATCGGGCTCGCAGCGCGATCCGGGGAAGAGATCTCGGGCTCCGCCGCGGCGAGAACGTCGCGGAGCCCCTCCGCTCCTCGATGGCGCGCGTTCCGACGCGTCGCTTCGACGCCGGAGAGAACCGCGTCCCGCACGTCGATTCCGTTCAAGAGCGCCGGGAAGCACGTCGCGCCGAAGACATCGCCGCAGCCCGTCGGATCCCCCGTCTCGACAGTCGTCGGAGCGACGAGCCCCGCGCGCCCCGTCGCCTCGCAACGCCACTCGACACCGCGTTCGCCCCGCGTGATGAAGACGGCGCGGGTTCGCCCGGCGAGCACCGCGGACACGAGCGCGTCCTGGTCGCGGTCGACAGCCAACGTCCCCAGCTCATCCTCGTTGACCTGTAGGTAATCGAAGTTCTCCGTCCATTCTCGCCACCGGTCGAGGGGTCGGAGCCGTCGGATGCCGTCCTCGCCGACGCTCAAGAGCAGCGAGTGCAGATCGGCGTAGATCGCGCCCCCGAACGCCGACCGCAACGCGCGCGTCGCCGCGAGGTCGAGCTCCCAACCCGCGATGAAGTTCACGAACAGCGCGTCGCAGCTCGCGACGAGCGGCACGAGCTCGTCGGCCCGCCACGCCGGAACCCCCCCGGTGAGCCGCTCGCAGCGCCGACCGTGGTCGTCCCGATGGTAGTAGAGATCGACTCGGTTGTTCGGCTCGTCCACGGTCCGTACGCCCTCGAGCGAGTCGACGCGCCGCAGCGTCTCGAAGAACCGATCCGCCTCGCTCCGGAGATCGCTCCCGACCTTCGCGATGGGGAAGAGCGACCACGAGGGCCCGAGCGCCGCATCGGCGGCCGCGAGCGAGTAGGCGATGCCCCCCCACGCGTGGACCGCGTCGTCGGGACCTGCCTCGGGGCCGAAGATGCTGTCCCAGACCATCGTGCCCAGGACGCCGAGTCGCGGCATCGAGCGTCGGCTCTAGATGGGCCCGAGTCGGGCGAGGTGGAACGTGGCGGCGGCGCCGATGACGCCGGCCGTGTCCCCGAGCTCGCTCGGCACGATGCGGCACGCATCGGCCGCGACCTTGAAGGCGCGCTTGCGTACTTCGGCCTTGAGCGGACCGAACAGGTGATCGCCCGCGCGCGTGACGCCTCCGGACACGACGATCATCTCGGGGTTGAGGATATTGACGAGGTTCGCCACCCCGGTCCCCAGGAACCTCGCGGTTTCCCGCATCACGTCGGCCGCGTACTCGTCGCCCGCGATGATGGCTTCGGATACGTGCGCCGCCGTGATCCGATCGAGATCGCCATCGACCATATCGGGGAGCAGGCTGGCCGCTTCGGCCTCGAGCCCCTCCACCGCACGGGCCGCGATCGCGGGTCCCGACGCGTACGCCTCCAGACAGCCGTAGTTGCCACACGCGCACCGTCGTCCCGTCGAGTCGATCGTCATGTGACCGATCTCGCCCGCGACGTCCGAAGCGCCGTGGTAGACCTCCCCGTTGATGACGAGACCGCCGCCGATCCCCGTTCCGAGCGTGACGCCGAGCACTTCGCTGACACCGCGCGCCGCGCCCTGCCAGCACTCGCCCAAGGTCGCCGCGTTGGCATCGTTGTCGAGCTCGGCGGGGAGCCCGACCGATTTTCCGATCAGATCGCGGAGCGGGAAGTTCCGCCAACCCAGGTTCGGGGTCTCGAGCACGGTCCCGGTCTCGCGATCCAGGGGGCCTGGGGATCCCAACCCGATGCCGATGAATGCGTCATCGTCCAGCTCGCCTTCCCGCGCCGCGTCGCGCATCACGCCCTGGATCATCCCGACGATACGATCCACGACGAACTTGGCGCCGACGTGCGCGTCGGTCGGCATCGACCGCATCCCCAGCACGGTTCCGCCGTGGACCGGGACGGCGCCGACGTTGATCGACGTGCCGCCGAGATCGACCCCGATGATGTACCGGCTCGCGTCAACCAGCGATCAACCCCTCTCGCTCGAGTCCGCCAACACCGGACAATCTAATCGTCTCCGACCTGGAGCACCGCGAGGAAGGCCTCCTGCGGGATCTCGACGCTCCCGACCTGCTTCATGCGTCGCTTCCCTTCCTTCTGTCTCTCGAGCAGCTTGCGCTTCCGCGTGATGTCGCCGCCGTAACACTTGGCCGTGACGTTCTTGCGCAGCGCTTTCACCGTCGTCCTCGCGATCACGTCCCTGCCGATCGCGGCCTGGATCGCGACGTCGAAGAGCTGACGCGGGATGAGCTTCTTGAGCTTGCGGGCGACGCTCTGGCCGAACTCGTAGGAACGGTCGCGGTGGATGATGACGCTCAGCGCGTCGACCGGATCCCCGTTCAGGAGGATGTCGAGCTTCACGAGCTCCGATGGCTCGTATCCGGCGACCTCGTAATCGAGTGAGGCGTACCCGCGCGACACCGATTTCAGCTTGTCATAGAAGTCGAGCACGATCTCGGCGAGCGGGATGGAGTACGCGAGCTCGACGCGCTCGGTGTCCAGGTACTGCATGTTGACGAACTCGCCGCGTCGGTCGTGGCACAGCTTCTGGATCGCGCCGATGTAATCGGCGGGACTCAGGATGCGGATCCGGACGAAGGGCTCCCGTACCTCCTCGATCCGGCCTCGATCGGGCATCTTCGACGGATTCTCGAGCGTGAGCTCGTCCCCGTTCGTCAGCGTGACTTCGTACTCGACGTTGGGAAGCGTGGTGATCAGGTCGAGATCGAACTCTCGCTCGAGTCGCTCTTGTACGATCTCCATGTGGAGGAGCCCGAGAAACCCGCACCGGAATCCGAACCCGAGCGCGGCCGACGTTTCCGGCTCGTACGCCAGGCTCGCGTCGTTCAGCTGGAGCTTCTCGAGGGCATCGCGGAGCTCCTCGAACTGATCGGAATCCGTCGGATACAACCCGGCGAACACCATCGGCTTCGCGTCCTGGTAGCCCGGGAGGACGTCCGATGAGCGGTTGTCGGCGTCGAGCAGCGTATCCCCCACACGCGTATGGCCGACCGTCTTGATCTGCGCGGTCAGGTACCCGACCTCGCCGGGGGAAAGCACCTCGGTCGGTTGGAATCCGAGACGCATGAAGCCGACCTCGTCGACCTCGTACACGGCGTCGTGACGACCGAAGCCGATCCGCATCCCCTTTCGCACTTGTCCATCGACGACGCGGATCATCGGCGTGGCACCCCGGTACCGATCGTACTGGGAGTCGAATACGAGGGCGCGAAGCGGTGCCGCCGCGTCGCCCCCGGGCGGCGGGAACCGCGTCACGACCGCCTCGAGCAGCTCGTCGACGCCCTCACCTTCCTTGGCGGAGGTACGGATGGCCTCGGCGGGATCGATCCCCAGGAGCTCCGCGACTTCCTCCGCGACCCGATCCGGCTCGGCGGCCGGAAGGTCGATCTTGTTGATCACCGGCACGACCTCGAGATCGGCCTCGAGCGCCAGGAAGAGGTTCGCGATCGTCTGTGCCTCGACCCCCTGCGTCGCGTCGACGACCAACAGCGCCCCTTCGCACGCGGCCAAGCTGCGGCTCACCTCGTACGTGAAATCGACGTGGCCGGGCGTATCTATGAGGTTGAGTTGATAGTCGTGACCATCGGTCGCCGTCCACCCCATGCGGATCGCGTTGAGCTTGATCGTGATCCCGCGCTCGCGCTCGAGATCCATCGAGTCGAGGACCTGCTCCTTCATCTTTCGCGCTTCGATGGCCCCGGTCCGCTCCAGCAAACGATCGGCGAGGGTCGACTTCCCGTGATCGATGTGGGCGATGATCGAGAAATTGCGGATACGCGAGATCACAGCTCGATCACCTGACCGTCGAACGCGGGCTCGACGCCCGGTGGCAGACGGCGCTCGATCTCGGCGTGGGTGGACCGGTGCGTGATGTGCGTCAGGTACGTGCGCTCGGCGCCTACCGCTCGGCTCGCTTCGACGGCCTCCTCGATCGAGAAGTGGCCCGGGTGCGGGTCGCCGAACCAAAGCGCGTTGATGATCAGCACCTCGACACCCTCGAGCATCGGCATCGCGTCCTCGGGGATCGACTTGCCATCGATGACGACACCGAGCCCCCCGACGCGAAATCCGTAGCTGCGATACGTCCCGTGCGGGTACGCGATCACCCGGAGCTCGAGCCCCGCGGCTCGGATGACGTCCCGGTCTTCGAACGGACGAAGATCGAGCTGCGGGATCGTCGACCCGGGCTGGGCGCGCGCGTCGTCACCCCAGATGTAGTCGAACCGGCTCCGCACCTCGGCCTCGAACTCGCGCGCGATGTGAAGCGGCAGGGGCTCCCCGCGCCGAGCCGAGAACACGCGTAGGTCGTCGATCCCGTGGGTGTGGTCGGCGTGCTCGTGCGAAAGAAACACGGCGTCGACCGACCCGACGCCCGCGTCGACGAGTTGCAGGCGTAGCTCGGGGGGGGTGTCGACGAGCAGCGCCTCGTCGTCCGACTCGATCAGCAACGCGTGCCGGGTCCGCCGGTCACGCGGGTCGTCCGAGCTGCACGCAGCGCACGGACACCCGATGACCGGGACCCCGAAGGACGTACCGGTCCCCAAAAAACGGACTCGCATCGGGGAGCGTCAGCGGGGATCGACGCGCATCACAGCTCCTCGACGCGCATCATGTTCGTCGTCCCGGGCACGTGGAACGGGACACCGGCGGTCACGACGAAGCGCTGCCCCGTCTCGCCCAGACCGAGCTCGAGCGCGGCCTCGCGCGCGCGCTCGAGCATGCTCTTGTAGTTCGGGTCGCCGCGGAACAGCACGGGCTGTACACCCCACACGAGCGCCATCTGATTGAAGGTCCGCCACTGATCCGTGATCCCCATGATGGGCACGGCCGGGCGCTGCGCGGACACGATGCGAGCCGTATAGCCGCTCCGGGTGAACGTCACGATGAAGGGCGAGTCGAGACGGTCGACCGCCTGCATCGAGGCGGCCGCGATGGCTCCGGAGGTGGTCTGCTGGATCTGCGAATGGCCACGGATCTGCTTCCCCGCCCGCCCGGTACGACCGATCCGCTCGTGCTCGATCCTCCGGATGACCCGGTCCATGGTCTTGACCGCCTCGATCGGGTAGTCGCCGATGGCCGTCTCGGCCGAGAGCATCACGGCGTCCGTGCCGTCGAGAAGGGCGTTGGCCACGTCGGAGACTTCGGCGCGGGTCGGCCGCGGGCTGTCGATCATGGATTCCAACATCTGGGTCGCGGTGATCACGGGCCGCGCGCGTTCCTGGGCGAGCCGGATGATCCGCTTCTGGATCATCGGCACCTCTTCGTACGGCAGCTCGACGCCGAGATCTCCGCGCGCGACCATCACGCCGTCGCTCTCGGGGAGGATGTCGGCCATGGCATTGAGCGCCTGCGACTTCTCGATCTTCGCGATCAGCAGCGAGCCCTTGTCCATGACGCCCCGGGCCGTCTCCAAATCGCTCAGTTGCCGGACGAAGCTGAGCGCGAGGTAGTCGAGGTGGTGCTCGTTGGCCCACGCGATGTCATCGCGGTCCTTGTCCGTCAGCGGCGGCGCCCCGACCCGGACGCCGGGGAGGTTGATCCCCTTCTGCGACTTGAGCGTCCCGGAGCTGTAGGCCTTGGCCGCCACCCACCGTTCCTTCGTGTCCCCGTTCTCGACGACGAACTCGAAGTGACCGTCGTCGAGGAGGATTCGGTTGCCCGGCTCGACTTCATCGGCCAGCTGAGGGTAGGTGGTCGGGATCAGGTGCTCGACGTCGCACGCGTCGGGTGGATCCTCCCCTTCCGGCACGAACCAATAGGTGTCCTGGGGCGCGATCTCGAGGGTCGTCTCGGGCAAGTCGCCCACGCGGATCTTCGGACCGCCGAGGTCCCCGATCGTGGCGATCGGTCGGCCCGTTTCGCGCGCGGTCTCGGCGACCAACTCGACGGTTTCGGCCGCGTCGGCTTGCGAGGTATGGGCAAAGTTGATGCGAACTGCGTCGGTACCGGCCTCGACGAGCCCGCGAAACACGTCGGGCTTCCGCGTCCCCGGTCCGATCGTGCTGACGATCTTTGCTCTTCGGAACCCCGCGCTCATCAGCCGCCACCCGTCGTGGGGAGGCCGCGATCAGCCGTGGAGTTGAACGGCCTCCGAGAGGTCAGGTCGGTGGGCTACGATCCACTCGTGCATGTTCTCCAGCTGGCCGAGCGGAAGCCCTTCTAGGGACTTCACCTGCAAGCCCGGGATGATACAGGCGGCGGCGCGGCGGAGAAAGTACGCGTGTTGCTGCTTGCGTTGTCGAGCGTTGAGGCTGGTTCCCCCGGGGATGTCGGGGATCGGTTCCATCAGCCGGCGGTAGCTGTAGACCTCGCGGGCGGAGAACTCGGCGGGGATGAGGTAGGCGTTTCCTCCGAGTTCGAAGGACCCATCGGAGGCGATGGCGACCCTACGTCGTGCCATGTCGCAGCTCCTGCGTCTCGGTGCCAGAGACTGAAAAAGGACCGAGCGGCCGGAAGGATGGACAACTCCTCATCCCTTCCACAACACCAGCCACACGGTCCCTCTTACTTCCGAAGCCACTATAGGATGGCGGTTGCCGGGTGCGCAAATTCGGGCGCCCGACGGCCCGGTGTTCCGCTATGGGACAGCGCCGGCGACCCGCCGTATATCCCTATCCCGCCTCGATTTGAGCGCGCTTGATGAGCCTGCGGGGGTTCCCTAGGTTGGGCCCGAACGGGTGGCGGAGGAGGGTCGGGGACAAGACGTAGACTCGCTTTCAGCCCGGGCGCGGCGCCAGCCGTCTCGGGCTTTTGAGTGTCCCCGCGGGCCGCCGAAACGGGCGATGGGCCGCGTCTCTCGAGCGGGAGACGGGCCCGGTGACGACGGGAGGGGAGGCGCCACGTGGGTAAGCCGAACGGTCAGCGCGAAGCCGGCAACGTCAAGTGGTTCTCGAACGAGAAGGGCTACGGCTTCATCCAGCGCGAAGGCCTGGAAGACGTCTTCGTGCACCATACGGAAATCGCGATGGACGGCTTTCGCACGCTGGACGCGGGCGAGCCGGTCGAGTTCGAGATCATGCGGGGCGAGCGGGGCCCCAAGGCTCGCAACGTCCACCGGCTCGAGGCCGGCGACGGGTACGCGCGAGCGAACGGCGGCACGAACGGAGCAGGCCGGGCCAGCACCGGATCCAACAGCGTGAACGGATCGGGCGGCTTGGTGAAGAAGCTGTTCGGTCGGTTCCTCAACTAGCGATCGGGAGACCGCGACCCCGCCTGCCCCTCTCCCGGCCGACGCCGTTCGCATTTGACGCCGCCCGAGAACCGACGGTAAAATAGGGGGCTTACACAGCCGAGGAGGCAGGCTTTTGCAGTACACGCTACGCGACAACGAAGAGCTCGACCGCGCGCTCCGGAAGTTCCGCCGGAAGGTGCAGCGGGCCGGGATCTTCCGTGATATCAAGAAGCACCGGTTCTACGAGAAGCCGAGCGAGGCGCGCCGCCGCAAGATGAAGGCGGCCGAGCGGCGTCGACGCCGTCGGCACCGGAGGCAGCAGGCCCGACGTTAGAGTCGGCCCGCGGGTCGGCGATGCTCGCTCCGAACCGAGTCGTTGAGCGCTCACCTCTCCCCGGGGGTGGGCGCTTTTCTCGTCTACGTGGTGCGGAAGTCGACACGCGGGGGTCGCTCGTTCGCTCAGACACTCATCGCCCGGCGGGCGTCGGGACGGCGAACCGCGGAGTACGAGACGGGCGATGAAACTCGCTCGGCGAGCGACCCCCGCGCGCCGACCCCGGCCGACGAGCCGGACGCCGCAAACCTGCCGCCGGGCGGCGGACTCGCCGAGCGATCGCTCCTGCTCCGGTCAGGTGGTCAAGCGAACCGACGCTCGACGTAGCCGTCCAGGATCATCAGGAATTCATCGACGAGGTCATCGCCCTTGAGCGTGGTGTGGTGCTCGCCGTCGATGTAGACGGGGGCCGATGGCTCTTCGAACGTCCCGGGGAGCGAGATGCCGATGTCCGAGTGCTTGGACTCGCCCGGGCCGTTCACCACGCACCCCATCACGGCGACCGAGAGCTCCTCGACCCCGGGGAAGCGCTCGCTCCACATCGAGAGACGGTCGGCGATGTGTCTCTCGACATCGAGCGCGAGCTCCTGGAAGAACGTGCTCGTCGTGCGGCCGCAGCCGGGGCAGGCGGTGACCTGGGGCTTGAAGCTTCGGAGCTCGAGCGACTGGAGGATCTGCTGCGCGACCCGGACCTCCTCGGTGCGGTCGGCGCCCGGCTCGGGCGTGAGCGACACGCGGATCGTGTCGCCGATCCCTTCGGAGAGCACCATCGCCAGCGCCGCGGACGACGCGACCGTCCCCTTCCGCCCCATGCCCGCCTCCGTAAGACCCAGGTGGAGCGGGTACGCGCACTTCGCCGCGAGGTCGCGGTACACGCGAGCCAGATCCGGAACGCGTGAGACCTTCGCGCTGAGCACGATCCGGTCGGCGCCGAGGCCGAGCTGTTCCGCCACCGCGGCCGAGCGTAGGGCACTCTCGACGATGGCGTCGAGCGTGACGGTGTGCGCGTCGAGCGGGTCGTCGAGCTCGGCGTTGGCGTCCATCATGTGCGTCAGGAGGACCTGATCCAGCGAGCCCCAGTTCACCCCGATGCGCACCGGCTTGTCGTGCTCGACGGCGCAGCCGACGATCGTGGCGAAGTGCTCGTCCCACCGCCTCTTACCGACGTTGCCGGGGTTGATCCGGTACTTGGCCAGCGCGGCCGCGCAGTCCGGATGGCCCGGGAGCAGGATGTGCCCGTTGAAATGGAAGTCCCCCACGAGCGGGACGTCGACACCGCGCTCCTCGAGGGTCTCCGCGATCCGTGGCACGGCCGCCGCGGCCGCGGGCGTGTTGACCGTGATGCGGACGATCTCGGAACCCGCCCGCCACAGCGCCTCGATCTGAGCCGAGGTCGCCTCGACGTCGGCCGTGTCCGTATTCGTCATCGATTGGACCACGACCGGGTGCCCGCTCCCGATCGGTACGTCCCCGACGAGCACGGTCGTAGTCTGTCGTCGTCCCACAGCGGCGCTATTCACCCCTCGAAGCTATCCGCTCCCAGTCCAAAATCGAACCGAAGCGATGGACGGGACGCGTCGACCGTGCGGGGGCTGTTTCTCAGGAGGAGGCGACACTCGTTCGCCGAGGGAGTATGTCGGAACGCATCGGATGGGGGTGCCACACGAAGCCGCCGGACGACATCCCGACCGAGCGAGTGTCGTCTCCCGACCCATCGCCATGAGGACCGGCGCTGGCTAGGAGCGGTTCAGCTGGCCGGCCGATGCCTCCGCCAATACCGATTCAACTCGTTGGCAAAGCGCGCCCGGTGCCGCTGCATCTCACGCTCGAACTCGAGACGGTTCGCTTCCTTCACCGTCTTGAGCCACCGCGGCGTGAGCCGCTGGATGTCGTACGTTTTCTTCCGCCCCTCCACCCCGCCCCCACCCATCCGGTCGTTGGGGGACATCGCCACTCCTGTGCGGGGTCTTCACGTTCCCACTACACCGACCGCCTCGGGTCGTTTCTACAAGACGAAGACCTGAGGCTTCTTATGGCGTCAGGACGGCCGACTCGGACCGTTTGTCCACGACGTTTTCCACGTCTTCCCCGGGCTTTTCCACAAGAAACCCACAACATGTTGTGGGTGCGCCCGTTTGCAACCACAAGATACAGTATGCGCGCATCGATCCGTCATCAAGACGTGACGCGGCGGTGTCCCGTACGCGATCGTGGCGGAAGGGCCTCGATCAACCGCACTCGCTGTGGCCGCAGGCGTAGCACTTCGCGCAGCCCTCCTCGAAGGCCATGCTGCTTCCGCATTCCGAGCACACGCCCATGAACAGACGCGCCGCGGATTCCTGGTAGCGCTGGATGACCGGTCGCTTCGCCGTCTGCGCGCCACCGTTCGTCTTCTTCGCTTCGCCCGGCTCCTGGATCGCGAGATCCTGCTGGATCCCCTCCTTGTCATCGAGATACTTCTCGATGGCCTGCGCGATCGCGTCGGGACCCGACAAGACTTTGTGCGGGCCGAGACCGACGGCACGGTCGGAGGAGATACCACGGAGCTGCTTGTGGACATCGCGGAGCGAGATGCCCGATCGCACCGCGAGCGAGATCAGACGGCCGATCGCCTCGGCGTCGGCCATGGCGGATCCACCCGTCTTGCCGAGCGCGACGAACACTTCGAACGGACGACCCTGCTCGTCTTCGTTGATCGTCACGAACATCGAGCCGAGCGGGGAGTCCATCTTGCGCGTGTGCCCGCGGAGCATCGACGGACGCTGTCGCTTGCCCACCTTCTTCATCCGCGACCCCTCGAGCTCGGCGAGCTGACGCTCGCGCTTCTCGACGGTCGCCTCGAGCTTCTTGTTGTCTTCTTCGAGCTCGCGGTTCTGCGCCTCGAGGACCGCCAGACGCGCGAGCGTATCGGCCATGTCGGCCGCGAGCGTCGAATCGACGTCGACGTGTTCGAGCGCGTTGCCATCGGCGGCCACGGCCGAGCCCGTCTCTGCGGCCGAGCGCTCGACCTCCTTCGCGGTCTGGCCCGTGGACAACACTTGTTCGTCGCGTGAACCGTCGCGGTAGACGGTCACGCCCTTGCACTCGAGCTCGTGCGCGAGCTCGTAGATCTTCCGTACGTCTTCTTTGCTGGCCGACTTCGGGAAATTGCACGTCTTCGAGATCGCGGAATCCGTATGCGCCTGAAACGCCGCCTGCATCCGGATGTGCTGCTCGGGAGAAACATCGTGCGCCGTGACGAAGATCCCCTGTACGTCCCCCGGCACCTCATCGAAGTGGATATGGCCCTCGTCGGCAATACGCTTCATCAGCTCCTCGGAGTACCACCCCCCTTCCTTCGCACGGCGCACGAAGTCCGGATTGACGTCCGGCATCAGTACGCCTGCTTGGTT
>JAKSCH010000507.1 GCA_022360695.1 Gemmatimonadota bacterium | reverse complement strand
TGACGAGTACGAGCGCGAGCGCGGCGAACCCCGCGAACAGGACGCTCTGGAAGCTCGCGGTCGACGTGGCGGCGCGCGTGACGTCTCGCATGGTCTGGACGTTCGAGACGGCGAGATTCGGATCGATCTCCGCGGCCACGCGTCGAACCGCGGGCGCGATCGAGGATGGCGCCGTCCCCGCCGTGCGCACGACCAGGTTGAGCTGACCTACGCGTCCATCGGGATCGCTCGATGGGAATTGGGCATGCGGGAGATACATCGCGTGACGCGGCTCCAGCTCGGGCGCCGTCTGCCGGATGTCCCCGACGATCCCGACCACCGTGCGCCACAGCGTGTCGAGGTCCGTCGTCATGCGGAGCTGGGCGCCGAGCGCGTCGCCGGCCGGCCATTGCCGGCGCGCGAACGCTTCGTTGATCACGACGGTCTGGCGGCCGTCCGTCACGTCGGACTCGAGCAGTGCCCGACCCTGACGAACGGGGATTCGCATGGCTTCGAAGTAGCCGGGCGTGACGACCATCCAGTCCGGATCCGGCCCCTGTTCGCCGAGCCCGTCGGGTCCTCTTCCGCGGATCCGCACGCCCCAATCACCGACCGAGCTCCAGAGCGGAAGCCCGGTGGTCCCCCCCACCTCCTCCACGCCGGGAAGCCCCGCGACCTCGCGACGTAGCTCGTCGAAGAACAGCCGCGTGTCGATGGCTTCCGGATACTCGGACGTCGGGAGCGCGACCTGGAACGTCAGGAGCCCGCTCTCGTCGAACCCGAGCTCCACCCGACCCAGCTCGGAGAACGAGCGGACGAGCAAGCCGGCACCGATCGACAGGAGCGCGGCCAGTGCCACCTGACCCATGACGAGCGATCGTCGCGTACGCATCCCGGTCAGACCGCCCGTAGCTCCGCGCGCCCCGCGCAGCGCGTCGCCCGGCTCGCCCCGGGAGATCCGAAGCGCGGGGAACAGCCCGACGAGGATCGACGTGGTCACGGTCACGAGCAGACAGAACGCGAACACGGTCACGTCCGCGCCCGTCTCACCCAGACGCGGCACGCCGGGAGGGCTCATCGCCACGAGGGCACGGGCTCCGAGCAGCCCGAGACCCAGCCCGCCGAGCCCGCCGACCAACCCGAGCACGAGCGTCTCCGTACAGAGTTGGCGGATCAGGCGACCCTGTCGGGCGCCGAGCGAGGCTCGGACGGCCATCTCGCGAGCCCGGGCATCCGAGCGGGCCAACAACAGATTCGCGACGTTCACGCACGCGATCAGCAGCACCAGCGCGACGGCGCCCAGCAGGATCATCAGGGCGGGTCGCACGTCGCCGAGTACCTGCTCCCGCACGGGGATCGCGCTCGCCGTGAACGTGTCGGGGAGCCGATCGCCCAGCCGTCCCTTCACGCGCCCCGCCGCGGCCGCCAACTGGGCGCTCGCTCCGCCCAGCGTCACCCCCGAGGCCAACCGGCCCACGCCCGTCAGGTAGTGGATGTTCCGCGGATCCGGGTTCGCCGGGTCGATGCGGAGGGGGAGCAGCGCATCCAGCCCCGCCGCCTGGAAGCCGCCGGGCAGTCGAAAGCCCGCCGGCAGCACACCGAGGACGACGCGAGCGAGCCCGTTCATCGAGACCGTGCGACCGACGACTTCGGGATCGCGTCCGAATCGACGCTCCCATAGGGCATCCGAGATGAGCACGAGCCCCTCTCCGCCCGGCAGGTCCTCCTCGACGGTGTAGGCGCGCCCGAGGATCGGATCCACGCCCAGGGCCGTGAGCGCACCGGCGCTCGCGAACGCGGCCGGGAGCCGTTCCGCTTCGCCCTCCCCGGTCAGTGTGACCGCGTTGGTCACATAGACACCGGTGTGCTCGAAGGCGTCGTTCAGCGTCTCGTATTCGAAGAACTCGAGCTCCGAGAGCGCGAGCGGCCCATCGGCGTGCGCGTTCTGGATCATCACGACGCGGTCTTCGTCCGCGTACGGAAGCGGTCGCAGGAGCACCGCGCTCACGACGGAGAACACGGCGGTGTTCGCCCCGATCCCGAGCGACAGCGTGAGCACCGCCACGATCGCGAACGTGGGGCTTCGTCGAAATTGTCGAAGGGCGAAGCGTGCGTCTTGGAGCGCGACTTCGAGCCAGGAGCCGTGCCGCGCCTCTCGAACGCTGGTCTTCACCTGCTCCAGCCCGCCGAGCTCCAGCCGGGCCCGGCGGTACGCTTCACGCTCGGTCGCGCCCGCGGCCATCTTCTCCTCGGCCATCATGTCGAGCACGCTTCGCAGCTCGGCGTCCAGCTCCGCCTCGAGCGCCTGCTTTCGCAGCAGGGATCGAGTGAACGCCCGGAACCGCGCGATGATGCTCACCATCGGATTCAGGTCGCTTCCAGGATCTGCGTGATCGCTTCGAGCGCTTGTGCCCAATTGCGCTTCTCTTCCCCGAGCCGCCGCCGCCCCGCTTTCGTGAGCTCGTAGAACTTGGCGCGGCGGTTGTTCTCCGATTTGCCCCAGGAGCCGGCGATCCACCCCTCTCCTTCCATGCGGTGGAGCGCGGGGAAGAGCGAGCCCGGCTTGACCGCGAACGTGCCTCCGGTGACCTGCTCCATCCGCCGCGAGATCCCGAGCCCGTGCAGCGGCTGAAGCGAGAGCGTCTTGAGGATCAACATGTCCAACGTCCCGGGCACGAGATCGGTGGGGCGAGGCTTCACGTCGCTCTCCTATCGGTTATCTATAGGTCCATCTCCTACAGATTATCGATAGGTGAAGGCGGACGCAACCGGGAGGCGGGTTCTAGTGTGGTGCATCAAAAGTCCCTTGACCACCGAGAGTGGTGAGGCGCCCGCTCGCCAAGACGCGAGAACGAAGGCGTAGCCATAGCTACGTCGAGATCGAGCAACGACGGCGAGCGGGATGCAGCGCCGCTCGAATGGCAAGGGACTTTTGATGCACCACACTAGTGGCCGCGGATCGACACGAGCGGGTCTACGCCCGCCGCGCGGCGGGCGGGCGCCAGGGCCGAGACCAACGCGACGACTGCGAGCACCCCGCCCGCGCCGGCGAAGACGATCGGGTCCAGCGCGGAGACCTCGTAGAGGAGGGAGCTCAACGTGCGCGAGGCCAACAGGGTCGCGGCGAGTCCGATGCCGAGGCCCAAGGCGACGAGCCGGCCCGCACGCGCGAGCTCGCGCGAGACGATGCGGCGGCGAGTCGCCCCGAGGGCGATGCGAACCCCGATCTCGTCGACGCGCTGTCGCACGACGAACGCGAGGACGCCGTAGACGCCGATCGCGCCGAGGACCAGGGCCACGACCGCGAAGGCCGAGAAGAGGAAGCCGTAGAACCGCGGGCTGGCGATCGATGCGTGCACGAGGTCGTCCATCGCGGCCGAGCGCGTGATCGGAATCTGGGGGTCGACGGACCAGATGATGTCCTCCACCGCTCGGCCCATATCCACGGCCGGCTCCGGTGATCGGACGACGACCGTCATGGCGCTGGCCCACTCGCTCTGCGCCAGCGGTAGATACGCCTCCGGGCTCGGAGGCAGTCCCACGGCCGACTGGCGCACGTCTCCCATTACGCCGACGACGGTGAACCACGCTTGGCCGCTGGTGCGATAGAGACGCTTCCCGACCGGATCCTCATCTGGCCACAGCCGTTCGGCGAGCGCTCGGTTCACGAGCCCGACGAGCTCGGCGCCCTGGTGGTCGGTATCGCGCAACGGACGCCCGGCGAGCAGCGGGATCCCCATGGCGTCGAAGTACCCGGGCGTAACGACCCGATACCCGGTGCTCTGGCGGTTCTCGGGATCGGCCGGGTTTGTCGTGAAGTTGATCCCCGGCCCACCGTCCGCGATCGGAAGAAAGTGGATCGCTCCGGCCGCCTCGACGCGTGGTAGGGCCCGTACGCGATCGAGCACATCGCGGACCAGCGCGCGTCTGAGCTCGGCGTCCGCATACCGGAGATCGGAGGGCGCGATCCGCGCGGTCACGACATCGCGGGGGGAGAATCCGGCGTCGACGTCGGTCAGCCGCACGAAGCTCTTGAGCAGCAGCCCGGCGCCGGTGGCGAGCATGACCGCCAACGCCAGCTCGGAGACCACGATGGTTTGAAGCGCGCGATTCGTGCGCCGCGTGCCGCCCGTCCCTCGCCGGCGTCCTCCGAGCGACCCCGGCAAGCCGCCGGTCACGCCATGCGCGGGGATGAGACCGGTCGTAACGAGGGTGAGGAGGAGCGCACCGATGACGAACAGCAGCACGCCGGAGTCCAGGGCGATGGCTTCGGACGAGGCGCCGAGGGCGGGTGGCAGCACGGGGACGAGTCTCGGCAGCAGCAGGCCCGCGATCAGCAGGCCGAGCGCACCGGCGCCGGCCGCGAGGATCGAGCACTCCGTCAACAGCTGGCGCGCGAGTCGACCTCGACTCGCACCGAGCGCGGCGCGGAGGCCGAGCTCGTTTCGGCGACCCTGGGCGCGGGCGAGCATCAAGCTGGCGACGTTTGCGCACGCGATGAGCAAGACGAGCCCGACCGCCGCGAGCGTGACGAAGAGCGCCGGTCGCACCGGACCGGTCACCGCGTCCTGAAAGGCCACCACCCGCGCCGAGCCGATCGCCTCCATGGACGGCTCGAGCTGCGGGATCCGATCGGCCACCGAAACGAGCTCGGCACGCAGCTGCTCGAACGACGCCCCGGGCGCGAGCCGACCCAGGAAGAGCAGTTCTCCGAGCTGCGTGAACGCATCATCGGCCGGGTCCTCGACCAGCGGCGTCACGACATCGACGGCGTACCCGAGCGGACGGTAGTCCGGGGGCAGCACGCCCACGACCGAGTGTGGGGTCCCGGTGAACGCCCCCGGCAGCATCGGGATCGCGGCGGAGGTGAACAGCTCGATCCGCCGACCGATCACCGACGGGTCACCGCCGAACCGCGTCTGCCAGGCGTCGAAGCTGATCAACGCCACCGCCTCCCTACCCGGCTGTCCGTCCTCGGCCCGAAACGCGCGACCCACGACCGGCGGGCGACCGAGCACGCGAAAATGGTTGGTCGATACGGCGAGACCCGTGACCTCGTCGGGTCGGTCGATGCCCTGGATGGCGTAGGCACGCGAGGCGAAGGCCGTGAGCTCCGCCGCCCGAGTCAGACGCGACACGTCCGAGAACGTTCGGTGCGTCAACGCGAGCTCACCGCCGGGCCAGACCCACGCCAAGCGCTCGGGCTCCGGGAACGGCGGTGGGCGGAGCACCACGCCGCGCACGACGGCGAAGATCAACGCGTTCGCCGCCACGGCGAGACCCAGCGTCGCGACGACGGCACCCGTGAAACCGGGCGTCTTCCGGAAACCCCGTACCGCGAAACGGGCGTCGGCGCGCGCGCCATCGAGCCACGTCGCGACCCTCGATCGATCCCGCGTGTCCTTCACCGCAGGACGACCCCTCCGGTCCAGCCAGAGCCGAGGTCCGAAGGTGAGCGCCTGTCCCAGGTACCACAGCCCCGCCGCGATCGAACCGTGAGCCCGTCGTCGAGCCTCGTAGATCTCGTCGAGATTCGCCACGGCGTCCTCGGCCTCCGAGTCCCAAACGGTCGAGCCGACGATCGCGCGCGCGGCCCGGGCGAGGATGCCGAACCGGATACTCACGCCGCGAAGACGGGGTCGAGACCATCCCACAGCCGCTCGAGCTCGCGACGCGCGACTCGGAGCTTCTCGATGGCGCCCGGCATCACCGTGAAGACGCGCTTCCCACGACCCCCGATCTTCCGTTCGGGCTCCTCGAGCACCGAGGAAACGAAGCCGCGTTTCTCCATCCGCCGCAGCGCGATGTACACCGAGGCGGGCGCGACCTGCCGGCCGCTGCGCTGTTCCAGCTCGAGCACGATCGGAGCGCTATACGCTTCCCCTCCGAGGTGGAGCATCGCGAGCAGCACCCGCTGCTCGAGCTCTCCGAGCGATTCGCGCGCCATGGCATCCTCCGGGGTTGCCGGGGTCGACGGCGACGAGCCGCCGATCCATCAACATAGCAATGTTAGTTCGATCATACTAGCAGTGCAAGTATCACGGCGAAGACGGGGAGCGCGTCAGGCTCGGGACGCGCGCGTGTAGACGCGCTCGGGCGGGCCTCGGAGATCCCAGACGAGCCCCAGTCGCTCGAACGCGCGCAGCACGTAGTGGGTCGCATCGATCTCCCACCAGAAGAACCCCTGGCGCTCCGACGATGGGAATCGGTGGTGGTTGTTGTGCCAGCCCTCGCCGAGCGTGAGCAACGCGACCCACCAGTTGTTCCGGGAGTCGTCCTTCGTCTCGAAGCGTCTCCGGCCGGTCATGTGGGCGGCGGAGTTGACGAGAAACGTGATGTGATAGAGCACGACCGTGCTGATGAAGAGACCCCACCCGAGCAGCTGCCACCGCGTCGTCCCGAGCCCGGGATATCGCACCTCCAGCCACCAGCCGAGGCCGAACAGGACCAGACCCAGGCTGAGCGGCGCGAGCATGTGGTTTCGTTCCAGGAACCGGAGCTCGGGATATCGCTCCAGGTCCTTCACGATCGAGCGGTCGTACCCCGCGTAGCGACGCGAGAGGATCCAACCGGCGTGTGCCCACCAGAAGCCGCGTAGCCCGGGCGGGTGCACGTCGTGCTCGGTGTCCGCGTGTCGGTGGTGGTGTCGATGGTGGGACACCCACCACAACGGTCCGTTCTGGCCGGCGCTGGCGCCGAGCCAGGCCAGGACGAACTGGAAGAACCGGCTCGTCTTGAACGATCGGTGCGCGAAGTAGCGGTGGTATCCGCCCGTGACGCCGAACAGCCGGACCCAGAACGTCGCCAACGCGACGGCAGCGGCGACCCAGCTGAAGCCCGTGAACAGCGCCCCGATGGCCGCCAGGTGGACGCCCGTGAAGGCGTAGCTCCGGAGAAAGTCCATTCGGGCGGCGTCACGCAGCGACGCCGTGGAGACGTCCTCGCGTCCCGCGGTCTCGATCATGTGGTCTCTTTCAGGAGGCGGCCCGCGCCGCCGGTTTGTGGAACGTGTGGTGGGCCAGTCCCCATTCGTCACCGTCGCGGAAGCCGAAGGTCTCGGCGACCGCCAGGAAGAAGAGCCGCCAGCGTTGGACGTGGCGATCCGCGTGATGCGGGCCGTACGTCTCCGCGAAGAGTTCGCGGACCGCGTCCCGACGCGCGTCCAGCCGTGCGAGCCACGCCTCGGCGGTCTTCGCATAGTGCTCACCCGAGAGGAACCGATCGTCACCGGGCACCAGCGCCCCTTGGAAGGAGCGGAGCAACGACGCGCTCGGCATGAGCCCGCCGGTGAAGAACTCGCGCGCCATCCAGTCTCCCGCCCCCGTCGTTTCGAATCGATAGGCCGCCCGGCGATGACAGAAGACGTGCACGAAGAGCGTGGCTCCCGGACGCATCCAGTCGGTGATCCGTCGCATGAGCTCCTCGTAGTTGTTCATGTGCTCGAACATCTCGATCGAGAAGACGCGATCGAACCCGTCGGAGTCGAGCTCCAGCTCGGACACGTCGCGCGTGAGGACCCGCACGTTGTCGAGACCCCGCCGGTTCGCTTCGGATTCGATGAACGCGCGCTGCGCGTCGGAGTGCGAGACGGCCAACACCTTCGTCTCGGGGTAGCTCGTCGCGATGAAGAGACTCAGCGCGCCCCAACCACAGCCGAGATCGAGCACGTCGTGTCCGTCCTCCAACCCCGCGCGCTCGCACGCGAGACGCATCATCGCCGCCTCGGCATCCTCGAGCGTCGTCGTGCCCGACTCCCACAGTCCGCTCGAGTACTTCCGCCACGGACCCAGCACCAGATCGAAGAACCGCGCCGGGACCTCGTAGTGCTGTTCGTTCGCCTCGCGGGGCGCCGGCGCGATCGGCCCGGCCCGGAGCGTGCTCTCATCCAGCGGCGCCCGGCGGTCGATGGCGCGAAGCCGCGATCGGACCAACCAACGAATCCCGACCCGACTGATCGAATCGCCGAGCCGACCCGCTTCGGCGGCGGAGAACATCCGGGCCGCGGCGACCGTTTTGAGCGTCATCGCTCGCGCCTCGGGAACCACGGGAAGAACGCGTTCGTCGAGCGTTGATACGCCCGGTACGCCTCACCGCGACGGGCGACGGCGCGGCGCTCGATGGGTGGGATCCCGGTGATGAAGAGAATCGATCCGAGCAGGAGCGTCGGTGCGATGAGCATCGCGATCGGCGACGCGGAGCCGACCGCGATCGGGATGTACGACAACCAGTGGACCCACTCGAAGAAGTAGTTGGGGTGACGCGAGTAGCGCCAAAGACCGACCCGACACACCTGTCCCGCGTTGGCGGGATCGGCCCGGAATCGGGAAAGCTGACGATCGGCCAAGGACTCTCCGGCGATCGAGACGACCCAGATGAGCAGTCCCGCGGCGTCGAGGAGACGGAATCCGGGGTCGGTCGAGCCCATGGCGAGCAGAAAATGGATCGACAGGACGACCACGAGCAGGGCCTGCGCCTGGAAGAAGACGAAGAATCGCGTTTGAGCGCGGCTGCCCCACTTCGCGCGGAGATCGCGGTAGCGGCCATCTTCGCCGGAGACGAGGACTCGCTTCGTGAGCAGGTAGAAGCCGAGCCGCGCCGACCAGATCGCCGCCATGGCCGCGACCAGCCATCGACGCCAGCCGACGCCCGCGGGGACGGCGGCGGCGTAGAACAGCGCGGACCCGCCGAGACCCGCGGTCCACCCGAGGTCCACCACGTCGGCCTCCAGCAATCGCCGCTGGAGGAGCCACGACCCGACCATCACGACCGCCATGACGATCGCGACGACCGTCACCGCCAGCCACGCGCTCACGACGCGTCCTCCCGGCTCAGGACGAGCTGATAGTCGGCCACGTAGCGCTCGCGAAACGCGGCCTCGCAGTAGGCGAAATAGAACTCCCAGCGTCGCACGAAGGCGTCGTCGAACCCCAATCCGTTCACCTCGTCGCGTCGAGCGAGCAATCGCTGCCTCCACGCGGCCAGCGTGGGCGCGTAGTGCTCCGCGAGGTCTTCCTTCTCTACGATGCCGAGACGGGTCCCGCGCATGGCCCGGCGCATGGCGACCAACGAGGGCAGGTGCGCCCCAGGGAAGATGAACTTCTGGATGTAGTCGGGTCGGAGACGGTATCGGAAGTACCGCTCGTGCGGGATCGAGATGGCCTGGATCGCCGCCTTTCCACCGGGCGCCAACAGCTCGTCACACGCGCGGAAGAAGGTCGGCAAGAAGTGGTGCCCGACCGCCTCCAACATCTCGATCGACACGATGCGGTCGAACGAGCCCTCCAACGACCGATAGTCCGCGAGTCGAATCTCGACACGATCGGCGACCCCCGCCGCCTCGACGCGGCGAAGCGCGTAGCGATGTTGCTCCTCGGAGATCGTCACTCCGGTGACGCGACAGTCGTACTCGAGCGCGGCGAGCTCCGCGAAGCCGCCCCAACCGCAGCCGATCTCGAGCACGTGATCGCCCGGTCGGACACCCGCCTGATCCGCGATTCGCCGGTACTTGGCTCGTTGCGCTTCTTCTAGCGTCTCGACGTCCGGGGCGACGTTCAAAGCGGACTCGAGCTCGTCGAAGTAGGCGCACGAGTACGTCATCGACGGGTCCAGAAACAACTCGAAGAAGTCGTTTCCGAGATCGTAGTGCGCGCTGATGTTCTCCTTGGCGCGCGGTCGGGTGTTGGTTCGAAGCTGATGCGCGAGCCACGCACCGATCGCGCCCACCCAGAAGAGCGGGCTCCCCCGCTTCAGATAGGTCCGATTCTGGATGCCCAGCCGAATGACGTCCACGAGCGAGTCGCTCGCCCACTCCCCCCGGATGTATGACTCGCCCGCACCGAGCTCTCCGTCCAGCAGCATCCGCCGGAAGAAGCCGGGGTCGGCCACGTCGATCGTGGCGGCCGGGCCCTCGAGCTCCCCGGCGAACGTGTGCGTCGTGCCACCGGGGGTCCGGACGCCCAGCGTGCCGCGTCGTAGCCCACCGAGCCCCGAGAGCAGCGTGGCCTGCGCGGCGCGCTCCGTGATCCCCGCCCGAGGCGGGGCCGCGGCGGCGAGGTCGCCGGCGCTCATAGGGCCTCCAGGCCGTTGGCGGGGGGATCCGGCTTTCGGAAGAACGGCACGCCCTTGAGCCACAGCCGCGCGGCCTGCCAGTGGATCCGCGTGATCGTCCGGGCGGTCTGGTGAGGATAACGGACGAGGGCCCGCGCCAGCGTCGCGCCCGTGAGCGGCTTCCTCTTCAAGCTGAGCGTCGCGTCGAAGAACTTCTCGCCGCGCTCGAACTCGTCGATGTGGACCGTCATGTGGTCGCCGGGCGGCGTGACGATCCACTCGTAGCGGATCCCCTCGATCGGCATGAACGGCGAGACGTGGAACTCTTTGGTCCGCTTGGATCGAACCGCCTTTCCACCGACCGGCTCGCGGTCGTCGAGCACGTAACAGTACGTCTCGCCGAACGTGTTGTTGACCTCGGCCACCGTGAAATCGAGCTCGCCGTCGCGTCCCAGACAATAGAAGTACGACACGGGGTTGAACACGTAGCCGAAGACCCGGGGATTCGTGAGCAGAAAGACCTGGCGATCCTCGAGCGGTCGACCCTCGCGCTCCAACCAGCGCGCGAGCTTCTCGCGAACCGGTCGGTCCCGGGGGCCGAGATGGTCGGCATCGCGGAACTCCACGAGGTTCCGACGGTTGTAGCCGAACCCCCGGAGCTCGCCGTCGAGCCGCGGGAGCTCGTCGACGTCCAGCAGCAGCTGATAGACCCCGTAGCGAAACACGTTTCGCTTTGGCGCGAGACGGCGGTGGCGGACCGTACCGACCAGCAGCGACGACTGGAGCGATCCGGTCACGCGAACGAGCTCCCGAGCTCCTCGGCGACGTCGACAGCGGAACGAAAGGCGTCTTCGTGAAAGCCGAACCCCAGATAGGCGCCGCAGAAGAAGGTCCGTTCCTGGCCGTTCATCGCGGCGATCTCCGGTTGGCTCGCGTAGCTCTCGATCGTATAGACGGGGTGTCTGTATCCGATCTCTTCCAACGGGGCGCTCGGAGGACGTCGTGGGTTGAGGGTCACGAGATAGGGTGTCTCGGTTTCGAGCCGCTGAAGACGGTTGAGATTGTAGGTCATCGTCGTACCGTCGGCGGGTGCGTGACAGTCCTCCAAGTGGTAGTTCCATGATGCATGCGCCGCCGGCCTCGCGTCGAGGACGGACGGATCCGAGTGCAGCCACGTGGCGCTGTGAGCGTACCGCCACGCCCCCAGCAGCTCCCGCTCGCGAGCCGTGGGGCCGACCAGCAAGCGAAGCGCCTCGTCGGCGTGGGTCGCGAGGATCACCCGGTCGAACGGCTGGCTCGACCCATCGCCGAAGTGGACGCGCGCCTCCGAGCTCGACCGCGAGACGGCGCGCACCGCGCAGCCGGTATGGATGCGGTCCTCGAGCCGTCGCGACATCGCCGCCACGTAGGTCTGGCTCCCGCCCACGATCGACCGCCATGGGAGCCTTCCGCGTACCTGGAACAGGCGGTGGCGACGGAAGAAGTCGACGAACATGCGAGCGGGAAGACGACGCACATCCGGGATGCCCGTCGACCACAAGGCGGAAGCGAGGGGCAGCACGTAGTGACGCCCCAGCTCTCCCGAACCATCGATCGAGCCCGCCAACCACTCGATGTCTCTCCGATCCGTCGGCGCGGCGCGTCCGTTCTCCATACCCAGCGCGCGGCCCAGCGATGCTGAGCGACCGGCGAGGTGAAGCTTCTGGATGTCCGCGAGCAGCTTGAGGAAACGGGGGCGGACGACGTTGCGAGCATCCGCGAAGACACCCGAGGCCCCCAGTCCGCTGTACACGAGACTACAGCTCCGACACGAAACGGAGAACGACATGTTCGTGTCTTGCGACTCGACCTCGAGCTCCTCGAGCAACGCGGTGAGCAACGGGTAGGTGTGCTCGTTATAGACGATGAAGCCGGAATCCAGCGCGATCGGACCTTTCTCGGTCTCGACCCGGTGCGTCTGCGTATGCCCGCCTACGTAGTCCGCTCGCTCGAACAGGTGCACGTCGTGCGCGGGTTCGAGCAACCACGCGGCCCCGAGGCCGGCGATCCCACCGCCAACCACCGCGACTCTCATCGCGCGGGGCCGGTGGTCACCCGAAGTGCCGCATCTCGTCGACGTTACGACCCAAGCCCGACGATCGAGCCAAAAGCCAAAGACGGCTGTTTGCGCATGTTTCGAGACTCCACTCGTCGTGTACTCGTCCGGGACGTCGGGACGGCGCCCATCTCGGCCCCGCGGCCGCGCCAGACCAGTGACTTCGCCCGAAGCTTCGTATCGGATTCGAGGGCGCGCGCGCCCGACCTACGAGCCGGCGTCGCCCAGTAGCCGTTCGAGAGCCGAGGATCGATAGTCGAAAATACGGACTATGTCGGGTCGAACGAACCACCGCTCGACCAACCGCCCACCGGGCACGGCGTACTCGACGTGGTCCTCGACCCGCGTACGGTCGTCGTCGGTCGAGGTGAAGGCGTGCGTGTGCACCCAACGCCGGTACGGGCCTTTGCGTTGCTCATCGACGAACCGGTGTGGGGGATCCCAGGCGGTGATCTCGCTCCGCCATCGGATCGGCACGCCGTGAACCCGCAACCGATAGCCGATGATCGTGCCTTTCTTCATCTCGATCGGGACTCGCGTCGTGACGCGGAAACGGAGCCAGGGCGGCGTGATCGCCTCGAGATTCTCGGCGTCCGCGAAGAACGCGAACACCTCGGCGAGCGGGCGAGCGATGATCTGCGAGCTTTCGAACGAGAAGATTCTCATCGGGGCTCCCGAGAGCGGGGTGGTCGAGCCCTGCGGCCCGACCACCCCGCCCGTTGGCCCGTTCAGGGGACCAGCACGGTGTCGATCACGTGGATCACACCATTGGATGCCGTGATGTCGGTCGCCAGTACCTTGGCGCCGCCGATCTTCACGTCGCCATGCCCGGCGTCCACCGGAAGGGAGGATCCGTTCAAGGTAGCCAAGCGATCCATCCCCACGATGTCGCCGGCTGCCACGGCGACCTCGACGAGGTTTCCTT
>JAKSCH010000512.1 GCA_022360695.1 Gemmatimonadota bacterium | reverse complement strand
GAAGGTGACCCGCGATCGTCTCATGAAGAAGCTCGACCCGAGATACCCGGCGTACGGCTGGGCTTCGAACAAGGGGTACCGGACGCGGCGTCACATGACGGCGATCCGGGAGCACGGTCCCACGGCGCACCACCGACAGACGTTCCAGGGCGTCTTGCAGACCGAGCTGCCGTTGGGCTAGGCGCGAACCGCCGCCGCTACCCTCCGGCTTCTTCGTCGGCTGCTGCTTCGAGCGATGGCCGTCCGCCGTACCAGTCGGCGAGCACGGTCTCCGCCGGCTTCCCCTGCGGCGAGAAGTCCGTGGTCCGCGGCACGCGATCCGGCGCGCCCGCGTGCCATTTCCACAAAAAGCCCCCGGCGAGCCAGGGTCGGTCCCACCACGCGCGGAAGAACGCTTCGTACGCGGACGATTGCACGTCGAAGTTCGGCGGGATCCCGATCGCGTCCCGGTTGTCCGGGAGCTCCCAGTGCTCGCCGGCCGCCCCGTCGATGCTCCGGTAGCCGAACTCGGTGAAGAGGATCGGCCGCTCGGACCGACGCGCCACGGCCGCGAGCCGACGCTCCCACGGCTCCCAGGCCGCCACGAGCGCGTCCACGGTCGGCGAGTCGTCGCTCACGAGCGGGAAGTACGCGTCGACGCCGATCAGGTCGAGCGCGTCCCAGAACTCGATGCGCTCGTACTTGTCCCAGTTCGCGGCGTACGTGAGACGACCGTCGTAGAACGTGCGGATCTCCGAGGCCAGGTCTCTCCAGTAGCTCGGCCGCTCGAGCGCGACCAGATCCACCTCCGTCCCGAGGCTGAACATCGGGACTCGCAGCGAGTCGGCGAGCCGAGCGAAGGTCAGCGCGTAGTCCCGATACGACGAGAGGAACGCGTCCCAACCCGCCTCGTCCTCGGGCAGGAACTCCCCCGGCCAGCCCTGGCCGCGCACCCACAAGTGCGGCTTCAACAGAACCCGGAGCCCCTGCGCCCTCGCGTGCGCGATGGTGGCGGCGACGCCCTCGGAGCTCTCGCCCCAGAACTGACGATCCGTGTCGAATCGCACGATCGGGTCCTCGGGTCTCACGAACCCGTACGGGATCACCGCGAGCCAGTTCGCTCCCACCGCGGCGGCGGACGCGAGCGCTCGCGCCGGGATGGGTCGTCGCGGCGCGGCGAAGGAGAGCCCTTCGACCTTCTCGGGCTCGCTCCACGTGACCGAGGGTGGCGCGACGCGCTCGTCCGCGACCGAGCACCCCAGGCCGGCGAGCGCGAGACCGACCGCGAGACCGACGGATCGCGGCCGAGCTGCCGCGCGGGAGGGAGACCGGTCGAGTCGGATCATCTCGACAACCTGGTCTTGAGGGTCGGGTCGCTCAAGCATTTACTTGTGCGGATGAACGACACGACGAGGACCGACGGGTCCCGGGCCGCCGAGCCCACCTTCGACTTCGATGGCGGATACGGTGAAGGGTACGAGGCGCTCGCCCACCAGCTCATCCCCGGATACGCGAGCATCTTCCAGATGGCGGTCGCGCTGCTCGATCTCGAGCTCGGGACCCCGGACCGAGCGGCCGAGCCCGCGAGGGACGCGTCGTCCGGTTCGGTCGCCCGGGACGCCACGGCGTCGAGCCCACCTCACATCCTGGTCGTGGGGGCCGGCACGGGCGTCGAGATGGTGACGTTCAAGCGGCACCGGCCCGACTGGCGGTGCACGGGCGTCGATCCGTCGGCTCAGATGCTCGACTTCGCGCGGGCCCGGCTGGCGGAGGCGGCCGTCGGCGACGGCGTGGCCTTCCACGAGGGGTTCGTCGGCGACCTCCCGACGGAGGCGACGTTCGACGCCGCGACGTCGTTCAACGTGATGCACTTCATCCCGGACGACGGATCGAAAGCCGACTTCCTGAGCGATATCGCCGCGCACCTCGGACCGGGGGCGCCGTTCGTCCTCTTCGATCTGTTCGGGGAGCCCGGGAGCGAGGACCTCGAGTGGAGCTACGCGGCCTGGCGCGCGTACTGGGCCGTTCGCGAGTTTGCCGGAGCGCCCCGCGACGCGTTTCGCGAGAAGATCGACACCGGCATCCACTGGGCCGGCGAGCCCCGCATCCGAGAGCTCCTGACCGAGGGCGGCTTCACGGACGTGCGGGCGTTCTTCCGCGGTTTCGTGTACGGCGGCTGGATCGCGAGACGGGCGTGAGCCGTCCTCCGATCGCGACCGGACGCGCCGGCGTTCGAGACGTCCGCTGGTAGGCGACGCGGAGTCGCGCGAGCGGACCCTCCTCCTCGAAGCCTGCGTCGCGTCGGTCGAGGCGGCGCACGCGGCTCGCGCGGGCGGCGCGGACCGACTCGAGCTGTGCAGCCGACTCGATCGCGACGGCCTCACGCCGAGCCCCGATCTGCTCGAGCGCGTGACGGCGGACGTTCGGTTGCCGATCGTCGCGATGGTTCGACCGCACGACGACGGGTACGCGTACGGGTCCGAGGCGTTCGCCGACATGCTGCGAGTCATCGCCCGGTTCGCCGAATCGGGCGCGGACGGCGTCGTGGTCGGCGTCCTTCGATCCGACCGGACGGTCGATCGGGACCGGCTCACGGAGGTCGTCGCCGCGGCCGGATCGTGCGACGTCGTGTTTCACCGCGCGTTCGACGAGGTCCCGGACGTGTCGGAGGCGCTCGAGGCGCTGGTCGAGTGCGGCGTCCGGCGGGTGCTGACGTCGGGCGGCCGCGCCACCGCGCCCGCCGGATCGGACGTGATCCGCGGGCTCCGAGAACGGGCCGCCGGTCGGATCGAGCTCCTGCCCGGGGCGGGCGTACGACCGGACAACGCCGCGGCGCTCGTCCGCGCGACCGGCTGCGACCAGCTCCACGGGACGTTCTCGCGTCCTGGCGACCCGCTCCGCGCCACCGATCCCGGGATCGTCGCGAGGGTCCGGGACGAAGCCTTGCGCGGCCTCCAACTGTAGAATATTCTACAATAGAAATGTAGACATTTGTACACATCGGCGGGCGAAGCGTGTCCGTGCCGTCGAAGGGGCGAGAACGCATGGGTCGAGAGAGAGCCGCGAGCTTCAGCCGACGCGAGCGCGAGATCATGGAGGTCCTGTACCGACTCGGTGAAGGATCGGTCGCCGATGTGGTCGGGCTCATGGCCGATGCGCCCTCGTACGACTCCGTGCGTCTCACGCTCGGGGTCCTCGAGGAGAAGGGACACGTGCGCTACCGTCGCGAGGGACGCCGCTACGTGTATCGACCCACGCTGCCTCGGTCGGCCGCCTCGCGCTCCGCGCTCCAGCAGGTGACCCGCACGTACTTCCGCGGCTCTCCGCGCGAGGCCGTCCTCGCGATGCTCGACGCCTCCGCGCAACGCCTCTCGGACGAGGAGCTCGACGAGATCGCCGAGTGGATCCAAAACGCGAAGGAAGAGGGATGATGTTCGAATCGTTCGGCCTGGATCCCGCGAGACTCTACGCGAGCTTCGTGGATCTGGTGCTCGTCAAAGCGACGATGGTCGTCTCGGTCGCCGCGATCGCGTGCTACGTCGCCCGTCGTGCCCCCGCCTCCACCCGACACGCGATCTGGGCGACCGCGTTCTGCGCCCTGCTCGCGTTGCCGGCTCTGCACCTCGCGGCGCCCGAGGCGGACCTCACGCTGGTCGGGGTGCGCGCGCCGGCGCCGACCGAGATCCCCCCGTCGGACGTACGGCCGATCTCGGCCGTGGGCTCGCGGCCGGTCGTCGCGTCGTCCCGCGCCCCGAAGCCGATTCGGCCGATCGTTTCCGAGTCGTCCAGGCCGCTGGCCACGGTGTCGATCGCCACGGCCTATCGATGGGTCGTCGGCGTCTGGCTCGTCGGGCTCCTCGTGCTGCTCGGACGCTTCACGACGCACGTGGCCGCCCGGCGGCGGCTGGCGACCGAGCGCGCGAGCCCCGAGCTCGAGACCCGCGTTCGGACGCTCGCGCAGGAGATCGGTCTTCGCCGCGCTCCCCGTACGGTCCTCTCGCGCGACATGTCCGTGCCGAGCGCGTTCGGGATGATCCGACCCACGGTTCTCTTGCCGGCCGAGGCCGCCGTCTGGCCGAGCGAGGCATTCGACGCCGCCGTGCTCCACGAGCTGGGACACCTCCGACGTCGGGACTACGTCACCTATGTCGTCGCCTCGATCGTTCGCGCGGTGTACTGGGTCAACCCGTTCGTCCTTCTCGCCGCGCGACGGCTCGACCTCGAGCGCGAGCGCGCCTGCGACGATGGCGTCGTCACGGGGCGGATCGATCCGATCCGCTACGCCGAATGTCTGATGCGGCTGGCCTGGGCCGGACGCGAGCCCGTCCATACATCGGCCCTGTCGTTCGCCCGAAGGTCTTCGCTCCCGGAGCGCGTGCGCAGCCTGCTGGATCGCGCGCAGAAACGGGCGCCGCTCACCGCCGGACGACGTTTCGGGATCCTGGCCTTCGCGGCGGTCGCGCTCGTCCCGGTCGTGTCGATCGACAGCTTCGGGATCGTCCGACTCCCCGCGCAGGCCATCGGGTCACTCTCGCACCCCGACCCGCTGGTCCGGCGGCACGCCGCCTGGGCCCTGGGCGACGCGGAGAGCGTCGCGGGGGTCGACGCGCTGCTGGAACGCCTGGACGACCCGGATCCGCGCGTGCGCGCCGTCGCGGCGTGGGCCCTGGGCGAGATCAAGGACCCGCGGGCGATCGAGCCGCTCGGGCGGCTCCTCCTCGACGACCATCGGATCGTGCGCGAGCTGGCCGTGCTCGCCATCGGGGAGATCGAGGACCCCACGGCGCTCCCCGTCCTTCGCGAGCTCGGTCCCGAGGTCGCTTCGGAGACGGTCCGCGCCTGGGCGATCGCCGAGATCCTCGCGGGCGGGGAGGGCCGGGACCTCCACACGGGCGAGCTCACGAACCCCGGCTTCGGGTCGGCGGACCGGGCGCGGCTTGTCGCCGAGCTCTCGGACGAAGATCCACGCGTGCGCGCGGTCGCCGCGGAGCGTCTCGGGCGTCTGGGCGACCCCGACGCGGTCGAGGCCCTGCTCGACGCGATCGCCGACGAGGACCCGACCGTCCGCGCGACCGCGGTCTGGGCCCTCGACGAGATCAACGCGGCCCGGCCACCCGGCTGACCCCTCCCGCGACCCGATAGCCTGACGGACCCTTCGACCGGAGACACGACCCGTGCGCTCATCTCGAAATGTAAGTTTTTATACATTTGTTCTGCTGTTCGCGGCCCATGCCGCCCCGCCCGGGCCCGCCCATGCGATGATGGGAGAGGCCCCGGGGTCGGGGTTCCGGGGACGGGACGGCGCCCCGCCCCAGCAGGCGGCGGAGACGCCGGGAGACCGCGCTCGGGTCCGCGTGGCTCGGGTGGCCGGGCCGCCTGATCTCGACGCGCTGTCCGACGCCCCCGGGACGGAGCTCGACGGGTTCGTGGCGGTCGACGGGTTCATCCAGCAGGTCCCGACCGATGGGCGTGACGCCACCGATCCGACGACGGTGTATCTCGGATACGACGATGACGCGTTCTACGCGGTATTCGTCGCCACCGACCGCGCGCCGGACCGAATTCGAGCCCGCATGGCCCCGCGGGAGAACATCGGTGACGACGATTTCGTGACGCTGATGTTGGATACCGACGACGATCGTCGCCGGGCCTATGCTTTCCGATCGAACCCGCGAGGCATCCAATGGGACGCGCTTTGGACCGAGGACCAGGGGTTCGACACGTCCTTCGACGCCGTGTGGCGCTCGGACGCGCGGCTCACGGCGACGGGCTACGTGGTCTCGTTCGCGATCCCGTTCAAGAGCCTCCGGTTCGAAGCCGACGAGGCGAGCGCGTGGGGCGTCGTCCTCTCGCGCGACACGCCGCGCGATCAGGGCGAAGTCGCGTACTGGCCGCGCGTGAGCAGCGAGGTGCAGGGGATCCTGACGCAATCGGCGGAGCTCCGAGGGCTCGCCGCGGTCGCTCCCGGCCGGAACATCCAGCTCATCCCCTACACGAACGGGCGCGCGTTCCGCGTCCTGGATGAGCGAGCGGAGGGCGGGCCACGGTTCCGGGACGGCGAGACCGAGCTCGAGATCGGCGCGGACTTCAAGGCGGTCCTCGACGATCGGTTCGTCGTCGATCTCACCGCCAACCCCGACTTCAGCCAGGTGGAATCGGACCAACCCCAGGTCACCGTCAACCAGCGCTTCGAGCTCTTCTTTCCCGAGCGACGACCGTTCTTCACCGAGAACGCGGATCAATTTCGCACCCCGATCGACGTGTTGTTCACCCGTCGCATCGCGGACCCGAGGCTCGGCGCGCGATTCACCGGGAAGACCGGTCCCTGGGCGATCGGCGCGCTCGCGATCGACGACGAGTCTCCGGGGGCCCTGGCACCCCTCGGGAGTCCGCTCGAGGGGGAGCGCGCCTGGTTCGCCGTGGCGCGCGTGAACCGCGATATCGGGACGTTCTCGCGGCTGGGCGCGATCTACGCCGGTCGCGAGTTCGTCGATGGGGACAACCACGTCGGCGGTCTCGACGGACGCGTTCGGTTCGACGACCACTGGACCGCCTCGGGCCAGCTCGTCGCGAGCGCGACCGATGGCGGCGAGGAGACGCGGAGCGGCACCGCGGCGTCGGCCTCGCTGTCTCGATCCGGGCGTCAGTTCTCGTACTTCGGCAGCTACACCGACATCGGTCCCGACTTCGAGGCGCGGGCGGGGTTCGTGCCGCGAACCGACCAGCGTCGCATGAGCCACTTCGCCTCCTACTTCTTCCGGCCCGAGAAGACGCTGATTTCGTGGGGACCCGAAGTGTTCATCGTCCGTCTTTGGGATCACGCGGGGAACCTGCTCGACGAGATCACGGAGGCGAGCCTCGAGTGGAGCTTCGTCGGCGGCTCGGACATCGAGGTCAACTACCGCGTCGCCACGGACCGGCTCCGACCTACGGATCACCCGTCGTTGTCGCGGACGCGGGCGTACGACGTGGGGTTCTGGGACATCGAGTACGAGACGAGCTACTTCGACTGGTTCCAGCTCGAGGGCAACGTGCGGTTCGGGAATCAGATCAACCTGAGCCCCGTAGCGGGCGCCGAGCCTTCCGAAGCGGACTGGTTCCAGCTCGATCTCGGGCTCGGCCTGCGACCCGCGACCCAGCTCCGGATCGACAACACGGTCCTGTGGACGACGCTCGACGACCCCATCGCCGGAGAGCGCGTGTTCACCGATCGCATCCTTCGAACGCGGTGGAACTGGCAGTTCACGCGCGAGCTGTCGATCCGCGCGATCGTGCAGTACGACCGGACCTCGACGAGCGCGGCGCTCACCTCGCTCGAGCCGCGCGAGAACCTGAACGCGGACCTGCTGGTCACGTACCGGGTGAACCCGTGGACGGCGATCTACGCGGGCGTCAACGCCAACGGCCAGAACATCGAGCTCGTCGACGCGCCCGGCGGCGACCGCCGGATCCAGCGCGTCGATGGTCTCCGGAGCGACGCGCACCAGTTCTTTCTCAAAGCCTCGTATCTGCTCCGGTTCTAACCCGGCGGTCCGGTCACCCGCACTCGTGGCGAAGCGCCACCATCGGGTCCACACGGGCCGCGCGCCGAGCGGGGAGCAGGCTCGCGACGAGCGCCGCTCCTGCCAGCGCCACCGCGACCGCGCCGAGCGTGAGCGGGTCGAGCGGGTCGACGCCGAAGAGCAGCGATCGGAGCACATGTGTGAGCCCCGTCGCCCCGACGAGACCCAGCGCGAGACCGACGCCGACGACGATCGCCGCCTCGCCGAGCACGAGCCGGAGCACGGTCGGCGGCGCGGCCCCGAGCGCCATGCGGACGCCCACCTCGCGCGTGCGTTGGCTCACGACGTACGCCATGACCCCGTAGATCCCGACCGCGCCGAGCATCAGCGCCACGACGGAGGTGATCCCGAGCAGCACCATCGTGAACGACGTGCGCGCCATGGATCGGTCGACCGCCACCTCCAGGGTGCTGACGTCGGCCAACGGCACGTTGGGATCGATCTCGTGCAGCGCTTCGCGGACGACGGGGATCGCGGTCGTCGGGTCGCCCTCGGTACGCACGCCGTACGTCATCGCGCCCACGCCGGCGTACGTGTCCCCTCCGGTCAGCCGGGCTCCGAGATACACCGTCGGCGCCGGGACCTGGTGAAGGGCGTCCTGACGGACGTCGCCCGCGACGCCCACGATCGTGAGCCACTCGGCGTCGGGCATCGCGCGGATGCGCTTGCCGAGCGGGTCCTCGTCGGGCCAGTGGAGATCGACGAAGCTCCGGCTCACGACGACCGCCCCCGTGCCCAGGTCGATGTCTCTCCGCTCGATCGATCGACCGGAGACGAGGGGAATCCCGAGCGTCTCGAAGTAGCCCGGCATCGCGATCCGGATGGGTCGCTGCGTCGGCATCTGGCCCGGGGGCGTCGGCTCGTCCTCGATCCAGACGGGGTTCGTGTTGCCCGTCGTCTGGATCGGGAAGCCGAAAGGTCCGGCAGTCGCCGACACGACACCGGGGCTCGCCTCGATGCGCTCGAGCAGCGCCCGATGGAAGTCGAGCGCCGGATCGTCGCCGGGGTACTCTCGAAACGGCAGGCTCACGCGGAACGTCAGCACGTTCTCCGCGCGGAACCCGGGGTCTACCGAACGGAGGTTCCAGAACGTCCGGAGCAGCAGCCCCGAGCCGGCCAGCAGCACGAGCGCGAGCGCGAGCTGCGCGACGACCAGTCCGTTTCGGGCCCGGTTGCGCTTCTTCCCCCCGCTTCCGCCTCGTCCCCCCTCCTTCAATGCGATCACCGTGCGCCACGAGCGGAGTCGCGCCACGGGAAACGACCCGAAGGCGAGCCCCGTGGCGAGCGACGCGACCAGGGTGAACGCGAGCGCCGAGCCATCGAGTCCGACCTCGGCCAGACGCGGCAGCTCGCGCGGGCCGAACTGCACCCCGACCCGGAGCGCGAGCGCCGCCAGCCCCAGCCCGGCCACGCCGCTCACGAGACCGAGGCCGCAGCTCTCGACGAGGAACGTGCGCGCCACGCGTCGCCGGCTCGCGCCGATCGCGCTTCGGACGGCCACTTCGCGGTCCCGTCCCTCGGCCTGGACCAGGAACAGATTCGCCACGTTGGCGCACGCGATGAGCAGGATCACGCCGACGGCCGCCATGACGACCCACAGCACGCCGCCGATGTCGCCCACGACGGTCTCTTGCAGCGGTCGCACCGACACCCGGACGCCCATCTGACGGATATCCTCCGCCGTGACACCCTCGTTCGGATAGAGCTCGAACGGCCGGGCGAACCGCGCGTCGAGCTCCGTCTCCACGCGCTCGCGCGCGACCCCCGGCGCGAGCCGCGCGAACGCCTGTAGCGAGAAGTTGATGTTGCGCGCCCGGGCGGGGTCGAGCCCGAACGGGAGCCACAGCTCGGTCTCCGCCTCGACCCCGCGCAACGGGGATCG
>JAKSCH010000116.1 GCA_022360695.1 Gemmatimonadota bacterium | reverse complement strand
GACCTTGTCGACGTCGTCCGTCATGACCTCCCCAGCGATGCTTCGATACGATCGAGCAGTTGGTCCGCGATCGCCTCCTTGCGGGCGAGCGGGAGCTCGTCCGTCGCTCCGGACTCGTCGACGAGGACGACCCGGTTCGTCGAGACCTCCATCCCCGCGTCCGGCTCGCTCGCCGAGTTGATGGCGACCAGCTGCATCCCTTTGCGCTCGAGCTTCTCACGACCACGCGCCAGCGCGTCCTCCGATTCGAGCGCGAATCCCAGGGTGAAGATGCCGCGCTCGGATCTCAAGGTCTTGGTCTCGAGCAAGAGATCCGGCCCACCTCGTAGTCGCAGCTCGAGCTCGTCCCCCTTCTTGATCTTCTCGTCGCTCGGATCCGTCTCGAAATCACCGACGGCGGCGGCCATCAACAGGACGTGCGCGTCGCCCAGCTCGCGTTCGAGCGCCGCGAGCATCTCGGGGGCGGTCTCGACCTCGAGCACGCGGGGACCGATCGGCCGCGACGCGGACCCCGGACCGGAGATCAGCGTGACGTCGCCCCCCCTTCGCCAGGCGGCGGCGGCGAGCGCGTAGCCCATCCGGCCCGACGATCGATTCGACAGATAGCGAACCGGGTCGAGCGGCGTCCGCGTCGGGCCGGCCGTCGTCACCACCTTGAGCCCGCGGAACCCATCGCGGCGCTCGAGCGCCCGACCCACGGACGCGACGATCGCGTCGGGCTCGACGAGTCGTCCCGGTCCGGTCTCGCCCTCGGCCAGATCGCCTTCGTCCGGTCCGACCACGGCGTAGCCGAATTGACGGAGCCGATCGACGTTGGTCCGCGTGGCCGGATGCTCCCACATCCGCGTGTTCATGGCCGGGCAGACGATGACCGGGCATGGGGCGGCGAGCACCGTCGTGGTCGCCAGATCCGAGGCCGCGCCGGTCGCGAGCCGCCAGATCAGGTCGGCGGTCGCCGGCGCCACGACGATCACGTCCGCGCGCTTCCCCAGCTCGAGATGCGCCATCGGAGAGGTCCAGAGATCCGTATGGACCGGGTGTCCCAGGATCCCCTCGAACGTGACGCGACCCACGAACCGGGCGGCCGATTCGGTGAGGAGCACGTCGATGGAGGCTCCCGCCTCGAGGAGACGCCGGCAGAGGAACGCGCTCTTGTACGCGGCGATCCCGCCGGACACGACGAGCAGGACGCGACGACCGTCGAAGGGCCGCACGTGCCCGCCCTACGCTACGCGGCGGCGGTGGGACGCGTGCGGACCAGCCGGTACTGCAGCTTGTGATCTTCGGAGGTCAGCGCTTCCAGCGCGACGGTGGTGAGCTTGACCGCGCCGTAGGGCGACCGCTCGAGCGGCAGGGCGTTGAGCTCGCGGGCGTACTTCGCCGCGACGAGCACGCCGAGATACTTGTTCGTGGCCGCCGTGGCGACCGCGTCGGGGGTAAAGACCTTCATCGAGCCTCTCTATCGGATTCCGCGGCCGATCGGCCGGAGCGTCCACGCACCTTCGAACGGGAATCTACCACCTGGGGCGGCCGTCATCCAAGTCCGCGATCATGCGCGACGCGAACGTCGATGTCGCCTCTCGAGATCGCGCCACACGCCCTTCTTCCGCATCGACGACCGCGCGGACCCGGGCGATCGCCTCATCCAGGACATCGTTGACGATCAGGTAGTCGAACTCCGGAGCGGCCTCGAGCTCGGCTCGCGCGCTCGACAGCCGACGCGCGAGCTGCTCCGGCGTTTCGCTTCCACGCCTCTCGAGTCGATCCACGATACGGGCCGCCTCGGGTGGAACGAGAAAGATCGTCACGACCTCGGGCGCCACCGCCCGCACCTGCCGGGCCCCTTGGACGTCGATGTCGAGCAACAGGTGCGCGCCGCGCTCCCGCGCCGCATCCAGGTTCGCGCTCGGCGTCCCGTACAGCTCGCCGTGCACCTCGGCGTGCTCGAGCATCCCTCCGGCTTCGACGAGGGCGAGAAACCGATCCCGGTCGACGAACGCGTAGTCGACGTCCGGCCGCTCGCCCGGTCTCGGATCGCGCGTCGTCATCGACACGGAGAACCGATAGCGATCGGCATCTGGACCGCCGAGCAGCGCGTCTCGTACGGTCGTCTTACCGGCGCCCGATGGTCCCGCCAGGATCACGGGAAACGTCCGGTCGTACGGGGGGACGGGCGACTCGTTCATTCGACGTTTTCCACCTGCTCCCGAAGCCGTTCGATCTCGTTCTTCGCCTCCACGACCAGACGCGAGATCTCGCTGTCGTTGGCCTTCGCGCCGAGCGTGTTGATCTCTCGCTGGAGCTCCTGGACCAGGAACGCGAGCCGCTTCCCGACCGGCTCCTCGTTCGGGGCGCCCAGGAACTCCTCGAACGCTTCCAGGTGGGAACGCGCCCGGACGATCTCTTCGCCGACATCCCAGCGGTCGGCGATGAGCGCGATCTCCCGCGCCAGCCTCTCCTCGTCGAGCCCCTTCTCGGCGAGCTCCGCGACCGCGGCCTGGATCCGAGACCGCTCGCGTTCGAGACGGCGCGGAGCGACCTCCTCCGCGCCGTCGACGGCGCGCCGCAAGCCGTCCAGTCGCTCGCGCAGGTCCGCTGCGAGGCGCTCTCCTTCGCGCGCCCGCATGGCCACCAGCTCCCCGAGCGCCTCCTCCACCGCCGTCGCCACGGTCCGGTACTCCGGCTGGAAGCGTTCGTCCGGAGTCCCCTCGCGAAGCACCCCGCCCGCGCCGAGCAAGAAGCCCACGTCGATCTCGCCGCCGACGTCGAAGTCGTCGCGAAGCCGCGCGGCCGCGTCGAGCAGCTCCTGCACGCGCGCCGCATCGAAGTGGCGCCCACCCGATCCCGGCGTCTCTTCGACGCGGATGAAGACGTCGACCCGCCCGCGCTTCGCGTATCGCTCGATGAGCTCGCGAAGCTCGAGCTCCCATGCCTCCGAGCCCTGCGGGCCCTTCACGACCACCTTGAGCCCGCGCGAGTTCACGGAACGGGTCTCGACGGCGACCACGCCTTCCTCCCCCGTCGCGGTGCCCGAGCCGTAGCCCGTCATGCTCCGAATCATGCCGTCACCTCGTCACGCCCGCCGGATCGTCTAATTGAAGAACTCCCAACGGATCCCGAATACGTTGATCTGCCCCGGAAACGTCGCGCCCGCGATATCGGCGACCACGTTCTGGCCGGGGTTCGTGAAACGCCAGAAGAACCGGAAGTCTCCGATCTTGAACGAGAACGAACCGCCGGGCCACGAATCGGCGGCGAGGACGACCGGGTCTTCGACCCCGACCTGGACCGTGGACCGGGCCCCGCGTCGCTCGAGAAAGCCGCTGAGCTGGAGCTCGAGATTTCCGTCGAAGAAGCGATCGAGAAGCGCGAGCTCCACCCGGGACTCCGACTCGGACAGAAAGAGCGGCAGCGCCCCATCCGCCCGGTTCTGTCTCCACCACGCGCGCACCCGGATCGGATCGAGCCCGGGGATCACGGCGCCCACCGGGATGAGCGGGCCCTCGACCCGTGCCTCGAGCGAGCGGACGTCCACCTCTTCTTCCGGCAGCGTCGTGGTCAGAAAGCCCCCGAGCGAGAGCTGACGATCCAGCCGTTGCGTCGCCACGCGGCCGGAGAGGTCGAACGGGCCCAGCCTCAGGTCGAGCGACGCGCCGATTTGCGCGAACCCGACGCTGTCGGCGGCATCGAGCTCCGGGGTCCCGACCCCGCGGTCCCCGGCGGCCCCGAACGCGCGCGCGGTGAGCGGCACGAGCGCGGAGTCGGAGAACGCCACGCCGCCGCGGAACGAGGCCGTCGAGAACCCGTCCCAGGTGTCGACCCGCCCCCCGGCCTCGAGCGCCAACGGGCCGACGGGGTACCAGCCCTGCCCCTCGAGCGTGATCGACGGATAGGCCTCCCCTCCCATGAAGCGTGACGAGAGCGACACCGCCCCTTCGCCCGGCGTCGCGCTGAAACGCAGCCCCACCCCGTCGGCCTCTTGGGTCGGCGCGGCGACGCTGTCGGGGAGACCCGGAATCACGAGCTCGTACCCGGTCGACATCGCGTACGCCTCGAGCTGGGCATTCGAGCCCAGGTTGGCGCGGGTGCGCAGCACGACCTCGTTTCTCCGCACGTCCGCGGTGTCCGCGCCCGCCCGGTCCACGGACTCGAGCCGAAACTCGAGCTGGACCCCGAAGTCGT
>JAKSCH010000002.1 GCA_022360695.1 Gemmatimonadota bacterium | reverse complement strand
ATTCGAGCGGCGATGCATCCCGCTCGCCGGCGTTGCTCGATCTCGACGTAGCTATGGCTACGCCTTCGTTCTCGCGCCTTGGCGAGCGGGCGCCTCACCACTCTCGGTGGTCAAGGGACTTTTGATACACCACACTAGAAGGCCCGCGCGTCGAGGGACTCGAGGACCTGGAGCGCGAGCTCGTAGGTGAGCGGCGGGATCGACCCGTCCAACTGGTTCGTGAGCACGACGACGCCGAGCCCCAGCTCGGGGTAGAGCAGGAGTCGAGTATGGTACCCCGGCACGGTGCCATCCGATGAGATCCGTCGGAGCCCGGCCTCCGATTCCTCGACCAGCCAGTTGAGTGGCGGGCCGGCGCCGCGGAGATCACCTGCCATCGACATGTGCGACCGCCGTACGATCGGATCGGTCTCGTCCAGATGCCAACGAACGTAGCGAGCGAGGTCCGCGGCGGTGCTCATGAGACCACCCGCCGCTCCCGTCGCGGTCAGGTCTCGAGGCATCGGGCGACCCGCCTCGTCGTACCCGACGGCGAGTCGTGCCCGCTCGTCGGCATCCAACTCGAACTTGGTGTCGGTCATGCCGAGAGGCCGGGCGATCAGCGAATCCACCAGCGACTCGAGCGGCTGACCGTAGACGCCCTCGAGCACCAGCCCGGCGACCTGTGCCGCCGCATTCGAGTAGGAGAACTGCGTACCCGGCTCGAACTCGAGCTCGACGGCGCCGAGGTCTCGCAGGAAATCGGATCGGTCATATCCCTCCAACGCGTCCGCCACGTACGCGGTCCAAGGCACCGGATCGCCCCCGTACGACGGGTGCGTGTGCCGCATCTCGGGCCGATCCGGCAGCGTGTGGGGGAGTCCCGATACGTGGTTCACGAGATGCGCGACGCGGATCGGCTCTCCCTCGTACTCGAGGTCGGGGAAAGAACCCTCCAGATACGTTCGGATGTCGTCGTCGAGCGAAAGGCGCTCTTCAACCGCGGCCCTGGCGAGCATCGAGCCGATGACGGTCTTCGTGATCGAAGCGATGGCATACAGCGTGTGATCGTCCGGGGCGCGGTCCCGGCCGAGCTCGGTGGTGCCGAAATGGTAGGTGCGTGTCTCACCCGCGTGGATCACGGCGATCGACAGACCGGCCGCTTGTGGCGCGGCCTCGAAGAAGCCTCTCGCGGCCTCGGCGACCGCGCTCGCGAGGGGAGCCTCCTGTGGGGTCGCCCGTCGCTCGACGATGGAGACCGGATAAAAGCTCGCCGACGCGATAAGGGAAGAGAATCGAGTCCGGAACGCCTTGACCGAACGTGAAGGAGCGGCCGAAGAAGAGGACACACGGAAGCCCGCCGCCGGCGGCAGGGGAGATCCGGAGCCTGTCCCGGTCGATGTGGTAGACGACATCGTGGACGATCTCGTCGTGGATGTCTCAAGGTGGCGGACGACGCCCGGCTGGGGACGATATCCAAGCACGTCGTCCGGTGAAAAGGCGTCTCCGTCCCACTCGACCACGATCGGGCCGGGTCGCGCATAGTAGGCTTCGGCGGCGGCGAGAACGAACGCGAGAAACCCGATGTTGAACCACACGGCGCGCCGGCCGAAGATCGCGTACGCCGCACACACGAAGAACAGGAGCGCCGCACAACCGAAGATGATGCCGTACGGTCTCTCGACCGAGCCGTACGCGACGATCGCCCCCGAGATCGTGGCGATCGCGACCGCCCCGACCACGATCGGGCGGAGACGTGTCGACCCGGAGCTCCGTGACGTCTCGCTATTCATTACTCATTCATACATACACCTACATACCGATCCCGGCTGCACGGTTCGGTCAGCGGGCCCGCGAGGCCGGTGTTCGGCGCTGACAGAGCGTCCCGGCCCGGGACGACGCTTCGGCTTCGTCCCGGACTGCGCAAGTCGCAGGCGGCCCTCCTCGAGCACCTCGGCCAGAGCGTCGCGTACGCCCGGAGCAACGAGGTCGTGCCCCCGTGGAGCCACCGAGGTCGGCTCATCCCCACTCGGACCGATGCTCCGCGATCAACTCGTGGATCACGCGCTTCGACTCCCGGTCCGACGGGTCGTTCGCGAGCGCGACCAGACGCTTCCACAACGTCCACCCGCGGGCGCGAGCCCACGTCGACGCGTCCAGCTCGAGCCGTTCGCGGAAGGCCGCCCGGCTTCGACCCGAAAAGAACAGCCACGCGATCGCGAGGTCGCAGGCGGGATCCCCGACGCCGGAGCACCCGAAATCGATGACGGCGCTCAGGCCGTCCTCGTAGACGAGCAAATTCGTGGGGACGAGGTCCCCATGGACCCACACAGGCGCGTCCTCCCACGTCGTCTCGAGGGCGGTCTCCCAGACCACGGTGACGGCGGTCCGATCGATCCGCGTCCCCGAGGCTTCGATGGCCTCGCGGGTCTCGGAGTCCCAGACCTTCAGCGAGCCGCCTCGGAAGAAGTTGTGAAGACCCGCCGCGGGTCCGTCGCTCGCGTCGATCCGGTGGAGGGCTCTCAGGAACCCGGCAAGCTCGGATGCGAACGCGTCGAGGTCGTCGACCCGCCCGACGGTCGCGGTCTCGCCGGGAAGCCATCGGTAGATCGACCAGGACCAGGGATAGCCCTCTCCGGGTCGACCACAGGCGATCGGGACGGGAATCGCGAGCGGAAGCAGGGGCCCGAGCCGGGGAAGCCACGCCTGCTCCTTCTCGACCTGCGCGGCGTAGCGTTCGTGACTCGGAAGACGGACCGACATCTCGGAGCCGAGACGAAACGTCCGGTTGTCCCACCCGTTCGGCTCCACGCGCTCGATCGGGAGGTGGGCCCACTCGGGAAACTGAGCCGAGACCAGCTCTCGCACGAGGGAGACGTCGATCACCCGCGGAACGGTGGGTTCGACGCTCATCGGTTGAACGGGTACTCGTTGATCCAGCGGTAGCCGCGCTCGAGGAGCAATGCGCCTTCCTCGCTCCTTCGAAGCACCATACGCGTCTCCTTGCCCTCGAACGTCCCCTCGAGCTCGAGCGAGCCGTCCGCCCGCTCGGTGTAGAAGAACTGGGGCGCCTCGGGGGGCTCGCCACCCCGGTCGAAGAACGAGAGCGACCGGTCCTCCTCGGCCCAGGCGAGTCGCATCCGCACCGCTTCGCCGGTTGCGCGCTGCACTGTTGCGATGGAGGGGAGGGCGAGACCGACGCGGACCCATCGGTCTTCGTCCTCGTTCTCCCGGTCCACCAGGCCGGCGCGCTCGAACGACTCCACGCGCCAGATGCCGTAGAGGGCCGGCCGTTCCATGCCGTATCCGAACGTCTCTGCTCGTTGAAGGCTGTCCGTCACGTGGAACGTCGTGATCATTCCGATCAGCGCGAGATGCGCGGCGGTGAGCGTGATCGCGCGTCGTCGCGTCGTCAGCCAGGACGACCGTCGGCCCCGCGGCGCGACCGGGAGGTTGAACCCGAGGAAGCCGATCAGACGGGGGAGGTCGGGGGCCGCGACGAAGAGGGCCACGAGCACGATATGGCTCGAGAACAGCTTCACGGGGACATCATAGAAGAAGTTGATCGCCACGACGTTCGTCATCACGGCGATGGTGACGAGCGCGCCGGCGAACGCGGTCCGGCGCCAGAACAGCAGATAGCCCCCCAGCGCCTCGCAGAGACCGCTGAAAATCTGGTACCCGGCGCTCGCACCGATGAACGTCCACACGAGCCCCATCGGGGACGAGTCCCCGTACGGCTGTAGGAGTCGGTCGGGGCCGGGTACGGGCATCTGTAGCGGGAAGATCTTCACCCACCCGTACGTCAGCATCGTCGTGGCGAGGTAGTACCGCGCGAGCACGTGGCTCGCATCGAGCAGACGGGGTGACAACCGGCGTGCGCGCGCCCGGGCCGTCCACAGGGTCGCGAGCGCGAGCGAGAAGACGGTGTTCACGAATAAGAGCACGTAGTTGAACGTGCGGTCGCCGCTCCCGGTCACCTCGAACGTCGCGTCGACGCCGAACAGGGCGCGTCCGGTCCATTCGGTGAGCGGATTCATGAGCAGTCCGTGTAGACCCGAGACCCAGCCCACCGCGGCCGCCAGCCCGGGGACGTCGCCGACGAGCGGGAGCCGGGCGAGATATCCGAGCAGGGTGAACGGGAACGGCAGCATGTAGAGGATCACGTAGACGACGGTGAGCCTCACCAGCCAGGCCCTGATCCACGACCGTCGCTCCCCGGGGCCTTCCGGATCGGGATGCTCCGATTCGGGCACGACGACCCTGGGCTCGTCCGCGTCGAGAAAGCGCGCCGCGAGCTGGGGCGTCGGCAGCATGCACGTCTCCCGTCGACCGAACCAGCGGTAGCGGTTGCGGGCGACGAAGCGGTATGCCGCGTCGCGGATCGGCCTCGGAACGACGAGCAGCCACTTCGCGAGGTTGTACGGGAAGCCCAACCACCCGGCGATTCGAAGCACGGCCGATGAGCGCACGTGAACCCCGTGATCGTCGACCAGAACGAAGCTGTCGGGCAGCTCCTCGAGGCCCTCGACACCGGCCCCCCGCAGCGCCGCGGCCGCTGCGTCGGACTGCAACGACGCGAACGTCAACCGTCCGTCCGGGTCCCACCCGATGATCCTCCGGACGGCCGCGTTGCAGAGGTTGCATACCCCGTCGAAGAGGACGAGCGGTCGCTGCTCGCTCACCACGGTGGCTGGCCCCACGTCTCGCGATACACCAGCAGCAGCTCCTCCGGGTCCGCCGGAACGTCGGGGGACCGCATCTTCTCGGGTTTGAGTCAGGCGGTATCCAGGTGGCAGCACAGCCAGACACTCGGGATGCCTACCGTGAACCCCACCTTCTCGTAGGCGCGACGCGCCGGCGCGTGGCTCGCGTCTCCGCCCGTGGACACGGTCGCGACCCGGATCCCCACCTCCTTCATCCGTTCGAGGACGAACTCGTACATCGCCGTGCCTATGCCTCGGCCCGACGAGCGAGGGAGCACGGCGTTCAGGCCGATCTCGCCGAGTCGCGCGTCTTCGTCCAGTCGCACGGAGACGAAGCCGACGATCGCATCCGAAACTTGGGCGACGTACACGTCCCACTTCGAGTCCGCAGCGAGGAGGGACGCGAGGTAATCCGCCTGCTCCTCGTCGGCTCGGGCCTGCGCGACGTCGGCGATCTCGTCTCCCAGGATCGAGCGAAACGAGGCGAACACGGGAGCGAACGCGGCCGCTCGCACGGCCTGGAGGTGATCGAGGTCTGCGTCGTGAGCCTCTCGTATATCGATGTCGGACCGCGTCATCGAGCTCCCGGGCCGGCAGCCCGAGGAGGTCTGCCGAACGGTTCAGAGATTTCGCCGGCGACATCGTAGATGGCGCGCACGGGGCGCGCGAGGCTACCGCTTCGCGGTCGCTGGAACGCGCCTTTCGGGAAGCCCCCAGCCCCCGGGTCCATTCGACCTCGCGGGCCAGCCCCAGGTCGGCTTAGGTTCGCGCACCGACCTATACCGAGGAGGCGCGTTGGCGAAGAGAATCTTGATAACGGGTTGCAGCAGTGGCTTCGGGCTCGATGCCACGAAGACCCTCGCGAGAAAAGGACATCACGTCTACGCGACCATGCGCGCCGTAGATGGACGCAACGCTCGAACGGCCGAGGAGCTGAGCGCGCTCGCGGAATCGGAGGGCGTTTCGATCACGGTCCACGACATGGACGTTACGTCGGACGCGAGTGTCGAGGGCGCCGTCTCGCAGATGGATGGGGTGGACGTACTCATCAACAACGCCGGGTACGGCTATGGCGGCCCCGTGGAGTCCTTCGAAGGCGACGAAATCCTCGCGCAACTCGACCTGAACATCGTCGGCACCGCGCGCGTCGCGAACGCCGTGCTCCCCGGCATGCGCGCCGCAGGCGACGGCTTGATCATTCAGGTCAGCTCGACCGCAGGTCGCGCGGCGTTTCCCGGATTCGGGGTCTATCACGCCAGCAAATGGGGCCTCGAGGGGATGAGCGAAGCGATGCGGTACGAGCTCGCGCCGCTCGGCATCGACGTGGTCATCGTCGAGCCCGGTCCCTTCGAGACCAACTTCTTCGACAACATGAAGCAGGGCTCGCGACAGGACGTCATGGCTAGCTACGGCCACGTGGGAGAGTTCTTCGCGGGGTTCCAGACGACGGTCGGGGAGCTGTTCGAAAGCGGAGAGGCCCCGACGGACTCGCGCGTCGTGGTCGACATCTTCGATCGGCTCGTCGACATGCCGAAGGGTGAGCGACCCATTCGAACGATCGCCGGTCTGGACTTCGGCTTCCAGGCCTTGAACGATGCCACCGACCCGATCCGAAAGGCCGCGCTCGAATCCATGGGCATCGCGGATTGGGATGGCGCACGGGGCTGACGAAGCGAGTCGGCGGTTTGATGCACCAGGCTAGGGTCGATCGCGGATGCGTTTCAGGTATCTGTCGGTGAAGTCGATCCGCAGCTCCACCCAAAGAGGCAGGTGGTCCGACAACTGAAACGTACGCCATTGGCGGCGAAAGTAATCCTTACGAGCATCCTTGCCGCGCGGCCACTTGCCGTTGTGTTTGCCGAGAGGGTAGTAGAGCTCCGAGTCCGCGGGTCGGTAGACGGATCTATAGAAGTTCAGGACGCCGCAATTGTTCGGAGCGCCGTCCCCATCGACACTCGGGCCGAGCTCCAACTCCCCGCGTCGTCGAAGAAACGCAATCTGATCGTAGTGCTTCGTGCCGGTCATGTTGGTGGGGCCGTGATCCGGTATCGTGAAACGGCTTCGCTTCAGCGCCCTCATCGTCTTGTCCTCGGGGTCGACGATGTTCATGTCGCCCAGCAAGACGAAGTTCTCGTTGTTCCTGTCGTGGCGCTTTCGTAGGAACTTGCCGATCTGCTCGATTTCTTTCACACGACGATCGTAACGTCCCGGATAGCCACCAATGTGCGTGATCCAGACGTCCAGACCTTCGCACTCGAATCGTTGATGCAACGGGTATAGAGCTCGGATTTCAGAATCATCGATGTTTCCGTAAACGCCGGTCGTTTCCTT
>JAKSCH010000430.1 GCA_022360695.1 Gemmatimonadota bacterium | reverse complement strand
GGCGATCGCCGCGTTGTGGGATGCGGGCAGGGACGAGAGGTAGCGGTCCGCACCGGCCGCCGCCTCGAGACCCAGGAGATGCCGAATCCCGTGGAACCACCCGCGATGACCGAGCGTCACGGCCTTGGGGATGCCCGTCGTGCCCGAGCTGTGCGTGATCATCACGGGATCTTGCGGATCGTGCCGGTACGGATACCAACTCGGAAGCGAGCTCGGATCGCACCCTTTCACGTCGTCCACGGCGGCGAACACCTGAAATCCATCGCGTCCGGCGGCACGGTCGATCGATTCGAGGCGTGCGGGGTCCGCGACCACCCCGACGGTCTCGATCCTACGGAAGTGACGGGCCGCGATATCGGGCGTCAGCCCGCCGTTGGTCAGGACCGGGATGGCCCCGATCGCGGTGAGAGCGGCGTACTGAATCAGGTAGTGGGGCCCGTCGTCGCAGTAGACGGCGACGGGATCCATGGGCTCGATTCCCCGGGAGAGGTACCAGGCGGCGATTCGGTCCGTCGCGTCCTTCAGCTCGCCCAGGGAAAGCGCGCGGGTGGTCTTGCCCAGTAGCTGAACGTCGCGGTCGAAGTGGACGATCGGGGTGTCGCGGCGCGGGTTCGCGGCGTACGCATGATGCACGAAGTTCCCCGCGCCGAGCTCCGGATTGAGCCTCATGCGGGTCCGCACCTTCTGCGTTAGCGTCGCAGACACCGTGGTCATCGTGATCTCCGCACCCCGTCGGAGGTTCAGTGGCCCGTTCCCCGCTACCCGAAGCGATACGCACCGCGTTCGAGCGGCCGCGTGTGCCCGCCCCCCGACGAGGGGGACGGGCGTGCCTGGCTTTCGTGCGACCGGCGTCTCGGGCTAGCCGGCGCGCGTGAACTGGTTCCGCTGTACGAGCGATTCGCCGCCCTCCGCGCCGCCGACGAAAAACTCGAGGACCCACTCGTCGTCCGAGACTCGATTCTCCACGAGCTTGAGATCGAACTCGTGTCCCCCGGAGTCGGACGGGATTCCGCTACCGGCATGAAGCACCTCGTCGATCACACAGTGCGTCGCAGATAGGTGGGGACCCCCCTTCGACGGGCCGTGGCCCACGCCGGCGGTCCAGACGCGTTCCTGGGTCGCCTTGCCGAACGTAGCCTGGAGCTCCTTGCTCGCGGTGGCGCTGCCCGCCGGGCGACCGGACATCCTGAGAATCCCTTGGTCGCTCAGCGTATCCACGTACGCCATGTCGTACTGTGACGTACTGTCGTTCCACGTCATCAGGGCGATGCCCTTGAAGTTCGCATCCGGAACCTCGGTGACCATGAGCGTCGCGCGTCCGTCCGCGATCGCCTTGCAGTTCGAGCGACCCCGGTAGACGGTCGGATCGGTACCCGGTTCCGTCCACACCTCCTGCTGGACATCCCAATCGCCTACGAATTGCGTCAATGCGTTCTGCATTTGAGCGTCGGACATCGTAGCTGTCTCCTTTGTTGAGTAGTTCCGCGTCCATGCCGATTTACGGCTTCGATCGATGAAGCCCGTGGCGTTGGTGCGGTCGGCGTCGATCGTCGGATATCGTCACCCGACGCCGCCGCGCGTCTGTCGGGGGACTCGACTAGGCGAAGACGGCGTCCGCCGTCGAGACACCGGCCGTCGCGAACACCCCGTCCCCGTCGGGAACCTTCGCGATGCCCCGCACGCGAATCAGCAGCGTTGCCTCGGGGATCGTGAGCTGCTCGTCGTCGCCACCGACCTCGTTGCGCAGCGGGCGGGCGATGATGAACGTGATTGCGGAACCCATCGACGGCATGGCCACGCGGGCCCATCGGTGAGGTCCGAACACCGCACCGACGATCGGACTCCCGCCGCCCTGCGCGGCACGGTGCGTCGCCTCGAGCAGTGCCAGAGCCTGAGGCACGGTGAAGGCGCGGGCCGCGATCTTCCGAAACAGGGGCTCGAATGCGGCCTGTGCGTCGTATTCGCGTAGGAGCTCGTCGAGCGTCAACGGAGTCTGACTGTGACACGCCGCGGCGAACTGCTTGTCGGTCGCCGCCGCCGCCTGTCGCATCTCTTGGGCGGAATCGAGCCACGAGTGGCAGATGATCCCGTCGACTCCGTCCGTCTCCAACGCCTGGAACAGGGATTGACGCGCGTCGGACGCGTCCGCTCCCGTCCCGAAGTGCGCGACGTACACGGGTCCTCTACGTTCGACGGACTGGAGGACGTCGGTGTGCAGGTACTCCGGCACCAGGTCGGTGCGGATCTCGATTGCCGAGACTCCCCAATCCCAGAGCGCTCTCTGTTGAGCCAGGATGTCATCGAGATCCGAGCCGCTGACAGTGGCCCAAAAGGAATGTTCCCACTCAGGCATCGTGCCTCCTGTTGGTCTTTACGGGTTTGACCTCGGTCGTGCGTCCAGCGATTTCGTCACGTCACGGTGTCGCGATT
>JAKSCH010000255.1 GCA_022360695.1 Gemmatimonadota bacterium | reverse complement strand
GTACGACGGGTTTCGCGACGGGGGTCGGAGCGGCTCAGGAGCCGTCGGCCGGACTGATCCGAGGCGCGTCGGCGTTCTGGCTCTCGAGCGACGAAGCCGCCCGGGCTCGCGCCGCGAGCGATCTCCTCGACAGCGGCGCGAGCTTCGAAGCCCTCTACGACGCGCTACGAGCGGCCCCGGAGTTCACCGCCGATGCTCCCACCGGTCGGCTCGACCGGAGTCGGCGCGGGGCCGATGGTCGGACATACGGCTACACCGCGCTCGTCCCCGACGTGTACGATCCGAAGCGCGCCTATCCGGTTCTCTTCTACCTACACGGTGGGGTCAACCGGCCGGCCTGGTCGCGACCGGGCGAGTGGTGGGGTGACTACGACCGAATCGCCGATCCCGATCGGATCGTCGTCGTGCCCGCCGGCTGGAGCGAGGCCACCTGGTGGCAGGATGCGCAGATCGACAACCTGAGCGCGATCCTCGCGGAGCTCTCGAGCACGTACAACGTAGACGCGAATCGGGTCCACCTGCTCGGGATCTCCGATGGGGGCACCGGGGCGTACTACGTCGCGTTCCGAGCGGCCTCGCCCTGGGCGTCCTTCCTCCCGTTCATCGGGCACCCTGCGGTCCTCTCGAGCCCGCGGCTCGACGTCGATGGCCAGATGTACGTGAGCAACCTCCGCAATCGACCCCTCATGATCGTCAACGGCGGTCGGGATCGGCTCTACCCGACCCGTTCGATCGATCCGTTCGTAGGCTTGTTCCGGACACACGGCGTGGAGCTCGTCTACCGCCCTCAGCCGGAAGCCGGCCACGATATGACGTGGCTCCCGGACGAGGCGGCGCGGATCGACTCGTTCCTCGTCGCGACACCCCGGGACCCGCTCCCCGACGCGCTCGAGTGGGAAACCGAGGACACGAGCCGCGGTCGCTTCGCCTGGGTCGTCATCGACGAGCTGGGCGCCGTCCGCGGGGAGACCGACCTCCCCGACCGAAACACCATTGAAGATCCCTCGCGACCGCGCGGCTCGCTGCTCGCGTTCCCGCACCGTCGACCCTCCGGTCGCGTGGTCGTGCGGCGTGAGGGGAACGAGGTCGACATTCGGACGGAAGGCGTCCGCCGGCTCCGCTTGCTTCTGTCACCGGAGGAGTTCGACCTCACGCGTAGCGTCCGCGTGGTCGTCAACGGCGTCGCGTCCTTCGAGGGTCCGGTCGAGCCGTCGACCGAGACGCTTCTCGCGTGGGCGGGGCGCGACCGGGATCGCCAGGCCCTCTTTGCGGCCGAGCTGTCGATGGATCTCGCGCGGCAGGAGTTGCGCGAGTAGGGAGCGCGGGGGAGACGCCGGGGCGACCTCCCCCGCGGTGCTGCGGGGCTACGGGCGTCGCCGGCGATCGCGCGCGTCTGCGCGGCGGTCCCACCGGTCTTCACGTCGATCCCACCGATCCTCACGACGGTCACGAACGTCTTCCCTCCGATCGCGGACGTCCTCGCGACGGTCACGCACGTCTTCGCGCCGATCCCATACATCCTCCGCACGATCCCGGACGCCGCCCTGGTGTCGGCGATCCCAGCGATCCTCGCGCCGATCGAGCACATCCTCCCGCCGATCCCGGACATCTTCGCGGCGGTCCCGCACATCCTCCCGCCGGTCGCGTACGTCCTCGCGGCGGTCCCACCGGTCCTCACGCCGATCGAATCGATCTTCGATCCGGTCGATCTTCGGACGCGGGCTCTTGTGTCGCTTCGACTGCCCATCCAGGGGCGCCGCCCCCGCGAACACCACGACGACCGCGAGCGCCGTCATCGTCTTCTTCGACATGTCGCTCCCCCTTCCCCGTCGCGATGCCGACGCCCGCTATGGACCGGGTTCGGCGATCGCGTATCGTGACATGCACGTTTGTCTGTTGCGTCGACGCGGTGCGTCGAACTGCGGGGGAGACGCGGGTCGTCACGACCTCGTTAAGCGGTGCGTGCGACCGGCGGCCGGTGGGCG
>JAKSCH010000202.1 GCA_022360695.1 Gemmatimonadota bacterium | reverse complement strand
GGTCAGCGGAGAAAGGGACAACGCGGCGTTCTACATCGCCGACGAGCGCGCGCGCTGCATCGTCACGCCCCGGTCCACGCTGGCCGAGAACCCCGTTCTCAACGGTTTCTACGACGCGAGCGTTTTCGCGGAGGCGAAGTCGGCCGTGGTCGCCCGCGAGGCGCGGCTCGACCGTCGGCTAGACCTCCCCCGCGTGCTGCTGATCAACCCGTGCGTGCTGGAGAACTTCCCGGTCCCCCGTCTGTGCTTGAGCGTGGGCCTGGTCGCGAGCTACCTCCGAAGCAATCACGCGGCGGACGTGCGGGTCGAGGACATGCAAGTCGGTACCACGGCCGAAGAGATCGCGGACCGGGCGCTCCGTTTCCGCCCCGAGATGGTGGGCATGTCGATCTCGTACGGACAGAAGTGGGTCGGGCTGGCGACATTGGACCGGCTCCTGGAGGCCCTTCGCGGCATCGATGTCGCGCCTCTTCCCGTGCTGGGCAATATCATCCCCGCCTCGTATCCCGAAGAGTTCACCAGGGGCTACCCCGGTCTCGTCGTCGCGCACGGCGAGGGAGAGGAGACCGCCGTCGGCCTCGCGGAGTACCTGCGGGGTCGGCGCGAGCTGAAGGACGTCCCCGGGATCGCCTTTCGCAACGAGAGCGACACCCTCGTGTACTCGCCTGGCGTCCAGGTCGAGATGGAGAAGATTCCGCTTCCGGCGCTGGACACGATTCGGGACATCGCGAGGTGCGGTGGAGCCGTGACGCTCGAGCTGAGCCGGGGCTGTCAGTGGAACGTGTGCACGTTCTGCCCCCGCGAGCACAAGAGCAGCGTGTGGAAGTCGATGCCGACGCCTCAGATGATCGATCAGATCGGGCGTCTGGTCGACGTCTGCGAGCGCTTCGGCATCCGCAAGCACATCTACCTGGCGGACGAGGAGTTCATCGGAGGGTTGAACGACCAGACCGAGACGGAGCGCGTCTGCGAGTTCGCGGATCGCATCGTGGAGCACGGCTGGGGGATCCAGTTCGATCCCGCCGCCCGCGTGGATCAGGTCTACAGCCCCAAGCAGACCGACGAATGGCACGTCAAGCGACTGGCCATGTGGCTGAAGGTTCGGGATGCAGGCATGTACCGGCTCTTCATGGGACTCGAGTCCGGATCCAACACGCAGCTCAAGCGCTACGGGAAGGGCATCAAGGTCGAGCACTCCATCCGCGCGGTCCGCCTGCTGTCGGCGCTGGGCATCCGGCTTCGGTTCGGCTTCATCACGTTCGATCCGCTCATGCAAGGTCTGCGGGAGCTCAAGGAGAACCTCCGTACCTTGGGTCGCACGGACGCGGCCATGGACCCGACGGAGCTCGGAAGCTACTCGCTCGAAGAGCTCTTCCATCTGCTCACGCGGGGGGACGAGTTCGCTCGTGCGCACGCCACCGGCCGCCCGGTGTACGAGGGCGTGTCGTACATGATGTCCCCGATCGAAGTCTTGATCGGCAGCCCGTACGCGCGAATGGTGGAGAATTACGAGCGCAAGACGGGGAGGGAGCTGTTCAAGAACAAGGATCAACCCGACACCAACATGGGTCGATTCTCGATCGAGTACGTCGACCCCTTGGTGGGTGCGTTGAGTGACAGCGCTCAGCGATGGATCGACCGGCACTTCAGCGTGGCGTATACGACGAAGAGCCTTCACAAGGTCGCTAGCGACGATGAGCGGGCGTTGCTCATGACGTGGATGGTCGAGTATCGACGAGTGTGCTACCAGCTTCTCAATGCTTTCGTGATGATCTTCGACGATGATCCGTGGTCTCTTTGGAACGACGAAGCCCGGCTCCTGTCCGATACCGTCGTTACGCGGGTGGAGTCGCTGCGTTTGCTCCGGGCGCGGGGGGTGTGGCCGACATCCCGTCTGATCGAGGAATGTCTGGAGGTCTTCGACGACTGCGTGGCGCGGCTCAACCGGCCCCTCGAAGTCGGCTTGAGCTCGGGTGCGTTGAACGACAACGCCGGCCGGTTGGCCGACGCGCTCTCGGACTGGCAGGCGCGGCGAGGGCAGTGGCGGTTGATCAACGACCCATCCAGACAGGCGGTACGGCCGGCCCGGACGCCCCAAGCCGTCGCGACCTCTTGACGAACCCGGGCGAGGGCTCGACCGCGCTTCGCCGCGGAGTGGGCGACGCTCGGGCCGGGTGAGCGATTCCTCGACGTGCTGAGGGTGCTCAACTGGAACGTCGGGAACCCCTCCGCCGAGCGGGCCTTGATGCAATGCGACTGGCTGTCTCGACAAGCGGCTGACGCGATCGTGTTCACCGAGGTCAAGGACTCCGCCGCGACGCGGCTCTTTCAAACCGTGCTGGCCAATCTGGACTATCGGGTCCAGTACGCGCCTGATCCCGACGGAGGCTACTCGACCCTGTTGGCGGCGCGTGACGTGACGAGCGAGGTGGATCTTCCGCTGTCCGTGAGTCCGAGCCGCGTTTCCGCTTGTTCGCTGAACGCGGCGGGCACTCCGCTTCTCGTGATTGGCGTCTATGTGCCATCGAGGGGGCCCAAAGCGAAGAGGAACGTCGCGAAGCGCGCGTTCCAAGACGCGTTCTCGCAGCTCATGCGGGACGTGACCGCAAGCTCCTCGACCGGCGTCATCCTGGCCGGTGACCTCAACGTCGTCGAGCCGCACCACGTCCCGAGGCACCGTCACTTCGGGGGATGGGAGTTCGCGTTCTATCGCGACCTCCTCGACTCCGGTCTCGTGGACGCGTATCGGCATCGGTGTCCGGACGGCTCCGATCATAGCTGGTTCGGACGCTCCGGCCGCGGCTATCGCTTCGATCACGTGTTCGTGACCGAGGATCTCGCTCCGACGATACAGGACTGCTGGTACGATCACACGGTCCGGGAGACTCGGTTGAGCGATCATTCGGCGATGTGGGTCTCGCTTTCTCTCGAGGGGCGTTCGCGGTGAGCCAGGACGGGACCTGCGATGGGCTGTTCGTCGTGCTGGAAGGCGTCGACGGAGCCGGCAAAACGACCATCGCGACCGAGCTCGGTGATCGGCTGCCCGAGTCCAGAGTCGCCTTTCTGGACCGAAAGACCGTTCCCGACCGTCCGGGCTTCGTCCGCACGAACATGCAAAAGCTGGCGAGCCTGCTTTGGCACGAGGCCGATGGTACCGAGGACAACCTCCTGCCGACCGAATACTGGCTCCACCTTCAGGCGGCTTGGTACGCGGCGTTCACCCGGTGGGTGCTGGCTCCGGCCACCCGGCGGTGCGACTGCGCGGTCGTCGACGGTTGGTACTACAAGCTGCAGGCGAAGCTCCGGCTGTCCGGGTATCGAATCGAGTATCTTCGACACGTCTTCAGCGGGAGCCGAGCGCCGGACTCCGTGGTGCTCCTGGATATCGACCCGCGGGACGTGTGGCGTCGCCGGATCGAGTTCTCCCCCGCCGAGCTGGGTCTCCACGGTGGGTACGACGACCTCGGCCGGGACTCGTTCCTCGCCTTTCAGGGCGGCGCCGCGCGCCAACTGCGGCGGTTCGCCTCGGAGCTCGACTGGCACGTCGTCCCCGTGGACTCTCACCACAGCGTGGACGCCGTGGCGACGCGGGTCGCCGCCTGGTTGGGAGACCGCATCGAGAGCGCCCGCGCCGCGGGCTGACGAAGCACCCGGAGTGTTACGGGCGGGCATCGTCGCGCTACGGGTCCGCGCCGCCGGGGCCGGGCGCTGGGAAGGGCTGAGCGGTCGCTACTCGTCAACCTCCGGCGAGACGTCGAACGATTCGGCCCGAAGCGCCGCCAGCGCGTAATACAGCATCGACGCGACGCCGATGCTCAGACCGACGACGACGCCGAGATCGACGATGCCCCGCCACGGTTGAGCGACGAAGAGGCGGACGAGCACGACCAGGATGACGATGCCGATCGCGAGCCCCCACGATCGGATCTTCCGACGCTGCGTCGCGTGGATGAAGCCAAAGCAGAACAGCGGCGCGAACACGACGTGAAGCCCGTTCGGGTGGTCCCGGAGGTACCTCGCCCGCGCGGCCACCATCGGCGAGAACGATCGGTGGAAGCCGCGGTAGCCCTCCGACCATGCCATGAAGAGGATCCATGCGGTCGCGAACGCCAGGTGGAGCGGTCCGAGCGGGTGCGACGACGCTTGGATACCGATCTGCGCCAACCGGGCGATCGCTGCCACGAGCATCCAGATGATCCCGCCCACCCCCCAAAGCGCGCCGATCCACCCCAGCGCGCCACGCGCGCGGTGCGCGTCGTGACCGCCACCGGCCGCCCAGTCGGTCGTTCGTGGGTCGATGTCCGGACTGCTCATCCGCGGTTCGTTCCCGTGTTTGGAGGCGCCGGCGACGGACGCCGCGGAGCGTCCGTTGCCGCGACCGGATGGGCGCGGCAGCTTTGCCGCGATGAGGATCCCTACCCGAAGCGGCACACACTCTAGAGATGGACTCGCGTGACGGCCACCGAGGCGCTCCGAGTCGATGGCTCGCGTCTATGGCGCAGGCTCGATGAAATGGCCCGTCTCGGGGCGACGCCCGCCGGTGGGGTACATCGCCTCGCGTTGAGCGCCGAGGATCGTCGCGCGCGCGACCTGTTCGGGGCCCGGGCCGCGGAGCTCGGTCTCTCGGTCACGGTGGATCGCATCGGGAACATGTTCGCGCGTCGGGAGGGCACCGACCCGGCCCTCCGGTTGGTGCTGCTCGGGAGTCACCTCGACAGCCAGCCCACGGGGGGGCGGTTCGACGGGCCGCTCGGCGTCCTGGCGGGCTTGGAGGTTCTCGAGACGCTCCGCGAGGCGGGCATCGAGACCCGTGCCCCGCTCGAGGTCGCGAACTGGACGAACGAGGAAGGCACGCGGTTCGCGCCGGCGATGCTCGGCTCGGGGGCGTTCTCGGGCCGCTTCGCTCTCGCCGATGCCCTGGCCTCGACCGATCCGAGCGGGGTCACGGTGGAAGCCGCGCTCGACGAGATCGGCTACGCCGGCCAGACGCCCGTGGGCGGGCGGTCCTTCCGCGCCGCGCTCGAGCTCCATATCGAGCAGGGCCCCACGCTCGAGGAAGCCGAGTGCGAGGTCGGCGTCGTCACAGGGGTCCAGGGCGCCCACTGGTACGATCTCACGCTGCGCGGCGAGGAGACCCACGCCGGTCCCACGCCCATGGAACGACGCGTCGACCCCGTGGAGGCGCTGGGCGCATCGCTCGTCCGGATGTATGAGGTGCTCGCGGCGGAGTTCGCGCCCGAGGGTAGGCTCACGCACGGCGTGCTCGAGGCGCGGCCCGCTTCCCGGAATACCGTCCCCGGCGAGGTGCGGATCTCGGTGGACATCCGTCACCCGGACGGGGAGCGACTCGAATCGATGGCGGCGCGCCTCACCTCGGAAGTCGCCGAGATCTGCGAACCGCGTGGGATCGAGGCGGTCTGGGCGCACATCTGGCGCTCGCCCCCCGTCCGCTTCGACGACGGCTGCGTCTCGGCCGTGGCGGCGGCCGCGCGGGTGTGCGGGTACTCCTACCGGGAGATGGTGAGTGGGGCGGGGCACGACTCCGTGCACGTGGCGGATATCGCGCCGACCGCGATGATCTTCGTCCCCTGCGAGGACGGGGTGAGCCACAACGAATCCGAACGCATCACGCCGGAGCAGGCCGAGGCCGGCGCGAACGTCTTGCTCCACGCGGCGCTGGCGCTCGCGAACGCCCGTTGACGGGACGGTATCGGCGCGCGGAGCTCGACATGGGCGCTCTCCGCACGAGGCCGCGCCCTCGAAAACCCGAAGCGTACGACCGAGGACGATCGAGATGAGCCTACGAGCGACGACGACCGAGACCCTGAGCACGGCGGAGTGGCAGGAGCTGGATCGCCGGCACCACGTGCACCCGTTCATCGACTCGCGCGCGATCGAGGAGAAGGGAACGCGGGTGATCGTCGGGGCCGAAGGGAGCCACCTGATCGACTCCGACGGCCGTCGGATCCTCGACGGGATGGCGGGCTTGTGGTGCGTCAACCTCGGGTACGGCCGGCACGAGCTCGCGCAGGCGGCGTACGATCAGATGGTCGAGCTGCCGTACTACAACACGTTCTTCCGCTCCGCGCCCCCGCCGACGATCGAGCTGTCGCGCATCCTGGCCGAGCTCACGCCGGGGGACCTCGGTCACGCGTTCTTCTCGTCGTCGGGCTCCGAAGCGAACGACACGATCGTGCGTCTGGTGCGGCGCTACTGGGACGTCCGCGATCGTCCGACCAAGAAGACGTTCATCAGCCGCACCTACGCGTACCACGGGAGCACGATGGCGGCGGCGAGCCTGGGCGGGTTCGAGGCGATGCACGCCGTCGGCGATCTCCCGCTCCCCGGCTTCGAGCACGTGATGCCGCCGTACTGGTTCGCGATGGGCGGTCCGGACGAGACCCCGGAGGACACGGCGGAGCGGGCGGCGCGCGCGCTGGAGGACAAGATCCTCGAGCTCGGTCCCGAGAACGTCGCGGCGTTCATCGGGGAGCCCGTGATCGGAGCGGGGGGCGTGATCGTCCCGCCCGACGACTACTGGCCCGAGGTCCAGCGCATCTGTCGCGAGCACGATGTCCTCTTGGTGTGCGATGAGGTCATCACGGGGTTCGGCCGCACGGGCGCCTGGTTCGGCGCGCAGACGTTCGACATCGAGCCCGACCTCATGACGATCGCGAAGGGGCTCAGCTCCGGATACGCGCCGATCTCCGCCGTTCTGATGACCGATGCCGTCTTCGAGACGTTGTCGGCCGGCGGCGTCATCCCGCACGGATACACGTACTCCGGGCACCCCGTGTCGGCCGCCGTCGCGATCGAGAATCTCCGGTTGATGAAGGAGGAGGGGTTGGTGGAGCGCGTTCGGGACGAGACGGGACCGCTCCTCCAGGAGCGACTCCGGACGCTCGCGGATCACCCGCTGGTCGGCGAGGTGCGCGGCGTGGGACTGCTGGGAGCGCTCGAGCTGGTGGAGGACAAGGCGACCCGAAAGCACTTCGAGCCGATGGGGCGCGTGGCTCCGATCGCGCACGAGCACTGCTACGACGAGGGCGTCGTCCTCCGCGCCATGCGCGATGTGCTGTGCACGAGCCCGCCGCTCTCCATCGAGCCGCACGAGATCGACGAGCTGGTCGAGCGGACGGCCAGGGGGCTCGATCGCACGGCGGCGGAGCTGGGGCTCGGCTGACGGCACCACCCCGGCGACCACGTCGCGAGCCGGCCGCCCCGCTTCGGTCGGCCGATGTCGCTCGGCCGCCGGTTTCGGATCCGGGCGGATGGCGAATCCGAAGCGGGCGTGCTCACGTAGGGAAGAGCGACCCTGACGTGGGTTCGGACGATCGCTCGCCGTGTTCCAACCATCCGCCGACGCGGGGAGTCCCAGAGTCTGAGAAGCTCGTCTCGTCCCACGAGAACTCGGAGGTGTGTCGTGCTGCACTGGATTCGCACTCGCTCGCGGCGAGATCTGATCCTCTCCGTTCTGATCGCCGGAGGCTTCTTCTTCGGGGTCACGGCGTTCCTCACCCGGGGCATCCACGTCGCCGATGGAGCTCGCTACGAGACGAAGTACGAGAACCGGGGAGGTGCGGCGTACGAGCGCGACTTCGAGATGCGATCGACGGGCGAGCTCGAGATCCAGGTGGGCGACGCGGATGTGTCCGTGGGCGCGAGCCGGGGCGACGACGCGCGTCTCGTGCTGTACGTGGACGGCGACGAGGTCTCGTCGGAGGCCGCGATCGAGGAGCTCGGGTTCGAGATCGAAACGGGCAGCGATTTCCTCGGCATCCGGAGCCGGGAAGACCGCGACTGGGATTGGTACGAGAGCGGCGCCGACGTGAGCATCGAGGTCACGGTCCCGAGCGGCTTCGACATCGACGTGCGGACCGGCGATGGCGACATCGCGGTCGGATCGTTCGACGGCGCGGTGAATCTCACGACGGGTGACGGGGATGTCGCGATCGAACGAGCGAGCGGCTCCGCGCTGCGCGTGCAGACCGGCGACGGCGATGTCGCGGTGTCGGGTGCCGTGGGCGGGGACGTCCGCATCCAGACCGGTGACGGCGACGTAGCGGCGGACTATCTCGAGGCGAGGGACATCCGGGTACAGACCGGAGACGGCGACGTGTATCTCGAGAGCGTCTCGGGTGAGCTGCGCGCCATGACCGGCGACGGCGATGTCCGCGTCTCGTTCGGCGAGTTCGCGGGGGCGGAGATCCGCACGGGCGACGGCGACGTGACCGTCATCGCGTCCGCGGACATCCAGGCGGACGTGATCCTGCGCGGGACGGAGTTCGTGATCGGGGATGCGTTCGCGCTCCCGGTGGCCGATTTCGAGGATCGTCGGCTCGAGGGTCGCTTGAACGGCGGCGGCGCGGAGCTCCGCGTCCAGGTGGGGGACGGCACGATCCAGCTTCGACGGCGGTAGGCGCTCGGCGGTGTTCGCCGACTGAAGCAGCAGCAGCAGTCGAGAAGGCCCCGCCGGCGTCGCCCGCGGGGCCTTCGTTCATCGGAGGAGCCGGATGACCCGGCGGAGCGTCAGCAGACCGACGGCGACGAGACCGATCAGCGCCGCGTCGGCCAACGGGTGTCTTCGACGACCGGGGTCGGGTGCCCGCCTCCCCTCCGTCGCGCTACGCTCGGCGTCGCCCGAGGCTCCCGTCGCCTCCACCGCCGGTTCGTGCTGCGCGCAATACGCCGAGCCGCCGGCCGCTCGTCGACGGCAGCGCGCGCCCGCCTTCGTCGTGCCTTCACACCGAGCCATGTCGCCTCCCTGCTCCTGGTCCTCCCCCATCTACGAGTCGGAGTGCGTCGAGGATTCCGATCGACGCGCGGTTGCTCGAGCGCGCGGGGCGCCGTCTCATACGTGTGGATCGTCGTCGCCAACCGGGAGGCACCGGATCTCGAACGCCCCTTACATCCACGACCCGAATCGCCGTCCGCGGTTTGCTCGCGTCCTCGTCGCTGGGCTTCTCGCGCTCGGCATCGTCGGCTGCATCGCGCCGAACCGTGGCCCTCGGGACCTGGACGACTATCCACACCGCGTCACGTACGTCGTGTCGTGCAGCGTCACCGATGAATGCCGCGTCACGTACCTGGATGCCGATGGCCGGCTTCGGAATCGCGACGTGACCGGCGAGTGGGAGTTCCTGGCCGGTGCGCACCCCGGGTCGCGGTTTTGGGTGCGCGCCGGCGCGGGCGGGTGTCCACCTCGATCCGTTCGCGTCGAGATCCATATGGACGGCGTGACGGTCGCGGAGCATGTCGCCCATCCCCCCGGTGGCTCGCGGTGCGAGTGGATCCTGGCCGAGACCGAGTTCTCCGTCCCGTGAGTCGGCGTCGGCGCGCGCGCGACCATACGGCGAACGTCTGAGTGCGGGTCCTCTCGAAACTGATCCTGCGGCTGATCGGGTGGCGTATGGAAGGCGAGCTGCCCGGTCCGAAGTCGGTGCTCATCGGCGCCCCGCACACCTCGAATTGGGACTTCCCGCTGGCGCTCCTCTGTTTCTGGAGTCTGTCGATCCCCGGTCGCTGGGTGGCGAAGCACACGGTGTTCCGTCCACCGGTCGGTTGGCTCATGAGACGCATGGGTGGCATCCCCCTCGACCGCGGCGCGACCCAGGACTTCGTGTCGCAGGTCGTCGACTGGTTCCACCGCGAGGAGGATCTCACGGTGGTCATCGCGCCCTCGGGAACCCGGAGCCGGACGGAGCGGTGGCGGAGCGGGTTCTACTGGATCGCGCACGGCGCGGGCGTACCGATCGCTCTCGGTTACATGGACTACGCGCGTCGCGTCGGCGGCATCGGCCCGTCGTTCGTACCGACGGGCGACATCGAGGCCGACATGGAGAGGATCCGGACGTTCTACGCCGACAAGGTGGCTCGGCGTCCCGAGCGGGTGAGCGAGATCCGCGTGCGAGCCGGCCCCGCGGACGACGGGTCCTCCGGCGGAACCCCGTCTGTCGACTAGAGCTCCGCGGTCAGGAGCCGGTCGATGAGACCGCGATACCCTTTCATCGCCAGGCGGAGCTCTTCGGTGTCCGTCGCCTCGTGCCCTTGGTCCCACTGACGGACGAGGCCGTCGCGCTCGCGCGTGAACCGCTCCGTGAGGCGGTTGAGGACGAGGTCGACGAGGTTGTCCGCCTGTTCGCAGGCGCGGTTCGGGTCATCGATGAAGCTGGCTTGGATGTCCGCCCAACGCGCGCGGAACTCGGCGACATCGTTCGTAGACATCGCGTCCGACGTGGGGGTCGGCGCCTGGTCGATCGCGTCGTGGATCGACGCCCCGCCCATGGCCTCGACGTCATCGAGGAAATCGAGATCCACGTCGAGCGCCGAGTCGACCCCGCTCATGTCGAGGTCTCCGTCGTCGGACAGCTCGAATCCGTCGTCCACGCGCCGATCGCGCATCGCTCACTCACCCTGCAAAGTGTTTTCGCGCTTTGCCATGCCCCCCCTTCCGAGGTGGGCAGCGGACGGGACGCCGTGACGGGCGGACGGGTGGTTGAAACGGGCACCGGAGCCACGTCTCCGCGGGTCCACCCGACGCCCGACCGGCATCACCGGCGCAGGACGGGGCAAGCCGGGTGCCAATCGCCGCGCGGTTCAGGAGGCGTGAGTGACGACTCGGAGCCGCGGCACGGGCTCCGTTCCACGCTAGAGACCCGCCGATGTCTCCTCGATCAGGTGTGCGACGACCGCCCCGAGGTCCTGATCCTTCTCGTACACCGCGAGCTGTCTCGCCGAGCTCGAGCCCTCCTCGAGCATCGTGAGCGCGTACTCGACTTCCGCCCGGCTGCCGAGGTCGTCCACGACATCGTCACAGAACCACTCGATGATCTCCGCGATGAGCTGGGTCGCGGGGTGCTCGGTCTGCTTGCCGAAGTCGATCATCTTGCCGGTCAGACCGTAGCGGGCCGCCCGCCACTTGTTCTCGGCCATCAGCACTTCGGGGTACAACCGGAAGGTCAGGTTGTCGCGCCGGAGCTTCCAGAGCTTCGCGACGATCGCTTGAAAGATGGCCGCGATGCAGATGACTTCATCGACGCGCGTACACATGTCGCATACGCGGAACTCGAGCGTCGGGTAGCTGTGGTTGGGTCGCAGGTCCCACCAGATCTTGCTGGAGTCCGGGATGGTGTTCGAGCGCACCATCGTCTCGATGAAGTCCTGGTATTCGCCCCAGCTCGCGAAGCTCATGGGGATCCCGGTACGCGGGAAGTTGCGCCAGTTGATCGTGCGGTACGAGTGAAGGCCGGTCTTTCGGCCCTCCCAGAACGGCGAGCTCGTCGAGAGCGCGAGCATGTGCGGTAGGAAGTAGCGCGACACGTTCATCGCGTCGATCAGGAAGTCACGATCCTCGATCCCGACGTGGACGTGCGTGCCGAAAATCAGATTGCGCTCGGCGACCTGCTGCAGATCCTCGCGCAGCCCGATGTACCGCTCGAGCGGAGTGATCTCCTGATCCAGCCAGCTCGAGAAGGGGTGGGTGCCCGCGGCCACGATGCTCAACCCCTTCTGCTCGGCGAGCTCCATGACCGCTCGGCGGAGCCGGATCACCTCCTCCCGGACCTCCTTCGAGCTCTCGCAGACCGAGCTCCCCACCTCGACGACCGATTGGTGGAGCTCGGGCTTCACGTTCTCGACCGTGATCTGTCCCGCTTCGTCGAGCAGCTCCGTGATGTACGACTTCAGCTCGCCGGTCTCGGGATCGACGATCTG
>JAKSCH010000476.1 GCA_022360695.1 Gemmatimonadota bacterium | reverse complement strand
GGGTCTTGGACCCGATCGACGGCACGATCTCGTTCGTGGCGGGCGTCCCGCTGTTCGGCACGCTGATCGGCCTCCTTCACGCCGGACGTCCGGTCCTCGGCGTCATCCACCAGCCCATAACCGGCGAGCTGGTCATCGGCTCGGACTCGGGAACGACGTTCAACGGGCGACCGACGCGGGTACGCGCCACGGACCGGATCGAGGACGCCCTGCTGCTCACGACCGACCCCAATCTCATCGATCAGTACAAGCCCGAGAGGGCCGTCGGGTTCGAGTCCCTCCGATGTCGTGCACGGTTGTGCCGTGGCTGGGGCGACTGCTACGGATACTTGCTCGTCGCGACGGGACGCGCCGACGTCATGGTCGACCCGATCATGAACGCGTGGGACCTGATCCCGCTCGTCCCCGTGATCCGGGGGGCCGGAGGCGTGATCACGACGTGGGAGGGAGACGATCCGGTGAGCGGATCGTCATCCGTCGCGGCGTCGCCGACGCTCCACGCGGTGACGATCGAGATCTTGAACGGAGGTTCGGAATGAGCTCGGCGGGAGCCACGACCGCGTCTCGAGGCCGCGGACGACCCGTAGCGCTCGGAGCGATCTCGCTCGTCGCGGCCGGCTGTGCCGAGTCGGGCTCGCTCGTCGTCGCGGGGGCGACGGTGATCGACGGGACGGGGGCGCCATCCCTTCCGAACGCTCGAATCGTCGTCGTGGACGAGCACATCGCGTGTGTCGGCGGAGCGGACGCCTGCGAGACGCCCGACGGGGCGGATGTCCTCGATGCGGCGGGCTTCTGGGTCATCCCCGGTCTGATCGACACGAACGTCGGGGTCACCCCGGCGCGTCCCGATGAGCGCCGCGAAGTGCTGCGCTTCCTGCTCGGGGTCACGACCGCCGGCGTCGACGTCCCGGAAGCGCCGACGCGAGACATGGAGGAGTGGGTATTCCCCGCACCGGAGTCGACGCCGCGGTGGGTCGCTCGAGCGGACCCGGGCCTCGCCGCGGTCGACGACGTGCTCGATCTCCTGCCGGCCGTCGCGGCCGCGCCGGAGCCGACCGCTCGCGCGTCCCGAACCGCCGCGCTCACGCGGTGGCTCGAGTTCGATCCCGAGGCGCTCGACAGCGCCGCCGTCGCGCTCGCCTCGGGCACGCGGCTGGAAACCCGGCTCGTCGCGCGCGAGCTGTGGGGCGCGCCGTACCGGCTTCCGCACGGGCTCCACCAGCTACTCCAGCTGCCGATGGTGACGTTGGCGCTACAGGATCGAGCGCTCTCGGATCGGACCGAAGCCGAGGTGGCGGAGCTCGATGCCGCGCTCGCGCTCGTACGCTCGTTCGTCCGTCGCTTCCACGAGGCGGGGGGCTCGCTCGCCACCGGTACGGCGGGGACGCTGGCGCCCGGTCTCGCGCTCCATGAGGAGATGCGGGCGCTCGTCGACGCCGGGCTCTCGCCGGAAGCCGCGTTGTATGCCGCCACGCGCGAGGCCGCGAACGCGCTCGGCGTGGGCGACACGCGCGGCACGCTCGAGCCGGGCAAGCTCGGCGATTTCCTGATCGTCGAAGGCGACCCGACGCTCGACATCGCGAACGCGCAAACCATCTCGCGCGTGGTGAAGGGGGGCGTGCTCTACGACCCGCCGACCCTGTTCGATGATTTGATCGATGAGCCCGGTCGGCGTCTGAGCGCCGGCCGGACGCGGCTCTACATCGGGCTCGCCACCGTGATCCTCACCGTTCTCGTCACCTGGCGAGCGGTCGACGGCCACCGACGTCGCCACGGGAGAAACTGGACCTAGTGTGGAGTCTCGTCAGCACGTGAGACTTTGGTCTAGGAGGCTACGGAAAGCTCCTAGGCCGGAACCGCCGCTCCCAGCTCCTCGAGGTGCTCCGCGATTCGACCGAGGCCCTCGTCGAGGTGCGGTGCCGGGCTGCCGAAACCGATGCGCATGTAGTGGTCCATCCCGAAGTGATCACCCGGGACCACGAGCACGCTCTTCCGCACCCGTAGCTGCTCGGCGAGCTCGGACGAGCCCATGTCGAGGTGGTACCGCACGTAGCAGATGGCCCCGGCGTCGGGCGGGCGGTACGAGAAGAGCTCCGGCCGCTCGTCGAGCCAGGCGGTGACGTTCGGCAGGTTGGCGCGGACGATCCCGCGCGTCCGCTCGAGGATCCGGGGACGCACCTCGGGGGCGAGGACGCGCGCCGCCGCGAGGTCCGACAGCGTCGGCGGGGTGATCGTCGTGTAGTCCTTTCGGCTCCACAGCTCCTCGTGCAGGTCGGCGGGAGCGACGATCCAGCCGAGACGCAGACCGGGGAGCCCGTACGCTTTGGACATGGATCCCGTGATGATCACGCGGTCCGTCATGCCCCAGAAGCTCGGCGTCTCGGGTCCGTCGACCTCGGCGCCACCATAGACCTCGTCGGCCAGGATCCAGGCGCCGGCCGCGGCGGCCGCCGCCGCGATCTCGTCCATCGCCTCCGCCGAGAGGGCGGCCCCGGTCGGGTTGTTCGGGTTCGTCACGACGACCAGCCGCGTGCCTGGCGTGATGTACTCGGCCGCGGCTCCCGGTGCGGGCTGCCAGCCGCGGGCTTCCTCGAGCGGGAACGAGACGACCTCGGCACCGAGACCCTCGGCCAAGCCCGGCGTCTGTCCGTAGGTCGGCTCGACCGCGACGACCCGATCCCCCGCGGAGACCTGCGACCACAGCACGACGTAGTTGGCCTCGGCCCCGCCCGTGGTCACGACCACGTTGTCACCCGACGCGCCCTCGTAGAGCGCGGCGATCCGGGCTTTGAGCTCGTCCGAGCCATCGCTCTGCCCGTACTCGAGGTGGACATCGGACGGATCCACATCGATGAGCTCGAACAGCTCCGCGAGCGTCAGCGGGTGGACGCCGCTCTCGGAGAGGTTGAAGTCCACGCGGTGCTCGAACGTCGACTGCCACCGCTCCATCTCGAACGGGGGAACGCGCATACGGCCTCCTGTCTGCTCTATCTCGGGCCCGGACCAGGGGGTCTGGGCGGCGGGTCGCGAAAGACCTCCTGCACGAACTCCGGGGCTTCGGGCTCACCCGCGAAGAAGTCGCCGCGCTCCCCGGCGGTCAGCGCCCAACGGTGGGGCCACGTGATCCCGCCCCAACCTACGTACTCGTCAGGAGAGTCGTAGGCCGGGTCTTCGAGCGCCACCTCGAGGGGGACGAACGCGTACCCCCGGTCGCGCATCATATCGGCCAGGGGATCGATCACATCCGCATTGAGCTGGTTCGCGTGGAGCAGCAGCACCTGGGGAAGCTCGTAGCCGAGCAGCGCCCGCGATTGCGCCTCGTAGTATCCGAAGACCGAGTCCATGTACGTCAGGTACGAAACGGCGATCCGGGCCGCGAGCTCGGCATCGTCTCGCACCTGGGCGTGGTCGTAGGCGCGGGCGTAGATCCACTCCTGGTTGTCGATCGTAACGGGGGCGACCTCGTAGCCGTGCTCGGCGAGGAACGCCTCGAAGGCCCGCTTCGTCTCGATGTCGGTCCCCGTGCGGAGAAACGGGTGTCGAAAGTACCGGGGCGCCGCCCCGGTCTCCGCCATCAGCCGACCCGTCACTTCCTCTCCGGCCAGCACGTCGGCCTGGTACTCATCGAGCGGCGTAGTGCTGATGTCGGGGTGCGAGAACGAGTGATTGCCGAGCTCGAGACCCGCCTCCAGCCACCCCCGGAGGAAGGCCGTTCGCGCCGGCTGCAAGACGCCCTCCACGTACAGCTTCGTTTCGTTGACGAAGCCGATCGCCGGGATCTCGTTGCGAACCAGCCCTTCGAGGAGCGAGTCCGTCACGGAGGCGAACGCGGCGGTCGTGCCCAGAAAGCTGTTCGCGGGGAGGTCGTCGAACGTCACCGCCACGCGGCGCGTGGGGGCCATCGCGTCGCGAGCCCGCGCATCGGCCGAGCTCGCCGCCGTGTCGAGGCTCGGCTCCGCGGCTCGAGAAGCCCGAGGCTCGGACGAGCAAGCCGCGAGCGCACCCCCGAGGGCCAGGAGCGCGACGCGGGGCGCCCCGCCGAGACGAGGCGCCCGCATCGGACCGGTGGGGAGGGTCAGCCGCCGGCGCCGCTCGCCGACCTGGCCTCGAGCGCCAACGTGTCCTCGTCGATCAGACCCCAGAGCGCGAGCGCCGCGGCCGCGATGATGAAGGACGGGTAGAAGAGCGCGTTCGCCCCCTCCAGCACCCAACCCCACGGATCGAGGATCGATTTCCATACGGCGAGACCGGTCACCAAGCAGATGAGAAACAAGGCGGGATACGCCCTCCTCCGCCACACGCCCAGGACGACGAGCGCCCCGAGCATGATCTGTAGAACGCCGAAGATCTTCAAGAAGATCGCTTGGCTGCCCACCCCGAGATAGAACCCGTTCGCCACGGCCATCGCGTGGTCGACGTTCACCAGCTTGTCGAGCCCCCAGATCACCATCAGCCAGCCCATGCTGACCCTCAAGAGAAGTAGACCCCAGCGTCTCATTTTCTGTCTCCATTCTGTCGTACGCGGTCGTGGAGACGCCCCCTCGAGGCGTCTCGGCTGCCGTTCGAAGCGACTCGGGCGGTCGCCGGGCGCTCCCTCGGAACCGGATCTGCCGCTTTGCTCGTTTACCGTACGCCGTATTTTGGAGAGCGTTACACACCCGGGCGGAGCCACGGGACAGCGGTGGAGTGCTGAGTTGGGCCACGAAAGCGCACAGTTCTCGGTTCGACGACCCACGGTTCGGGCGCGTCTACGCGCGCGCCGGGGCGCCGTGCCGGGCGTCGTAGCGGGCACCGTCTTCGCGTCGGGGCTCGCCGCGCAGGACTTCCCCCAGGCCGCTCCGATGACCGAGATGGGGACCGTCGACATCGCGGCGGATCGCACCTCGTACGCCCCCGGAGAATCCGCGGGGCTCGCGGCGCGACTCGTCATCGAGGACGGGTGGCACACGAACAGCAACCGACCGACGTACGACAACCTGATCGCGACGTCGGCGACGTTCAGCGTCCCGTCGGGCTGGGCGGAGCCGGACGCCCCGGCCTACCCGCCGGGCGACATGAAGTCCTTCGGCTTCACGGACGGGACCGAGATCTCGGTGTACGAGGGCACCGTGTTCTTCCGCACCTCGGTCCAAATCCCGGCCGACGCCGAAGCCGGCACATACCCGGTGCGGACGGAAGTCACGTATCAGGCCTGCGACGACTCCATTTGTCTGGCGCCGGTGACGACCGAGCAGACGATCGGGCTGGTGGTCGGCTCGACCGGGGCGGCGACCAACGCCGAGTTCTTCGCCGCGGCGGGCGGCCAGGGGTCGGGCGCGGGGCGCGCCACGACCGGCGGTGGGTTCTGGTGGTTCATCGTCCTCGGCTTCCTGGGTGGGCTCATCCTCAACATCATGCCGTGCGTGCTGCCGATCCTGTCGCTCAAAGTGTTCGGTCTCGTGAAGAGCGCGGGGGGCGGTCGCGGGGCGTTGGTCTCGGGCGGGCTCGCTACGGCGCTCGGCATCGTCCTCTCGTTCCTGCTCCTCGCGACCGCTGCCGTCGTGGCGCGCTCGGCCGGCGTCGCCGTCGGGTGGGGCATCCAGTTCCAGGAGCCGGCGTTCGTGGGCGGGCTCGCGGTGGTGATGGTGCTGTTCACGCTCAACCTGTGGGGCCTGTTCGAGATCCCGCTGCCGGGCGCGCTGGCCCGGGTCGGGACGGCGGGGCCCACCGAGGGCGTCGCCGGGCACCTGACGACCGGGTTCTTCGCCACCCTCATGGCAACGCCCTGCTCGGCGCCGTTTCTGGGCACGGCGTTGGGGTTCGCGCTGACGCAGAACGCGGCCACGACGTTCGCGATGTTCGGCGCCATCGGATTCGGGATGGCGTCGCCGTACCTCCTGCTGGCGGCGTTCCCCGGTCTGGGCTCGGCCCTCCCGAAACCCGGCGCCTGGATGGAGACGTTCCGCGGCGTGATGGGGTTCTGCATGGCCGCCGCTGTCGTCTGGCTGCTGTTCGTGCTCTCGGGTCAGGTGGCCGCGACGCGCGTCGCGTTCTTCCAGCTGGCGCTGCTCGCCATGGCGCTCATGGTCTGGGTGAGCGGCCGAGCGCGGGCCGGCACCCCCGGCCGACGTCTCACCGGTGCCGTCGCGGGAGCCCTCGCGGTCCTGAGCGTCGCGGCGGTGACGCGCGGCGCGGACGCGGCGCCGACGGCGATCGGGGTGGCGCCGGAAGATCGTCTGATCGCGTGGCAGCCGTTCGACCGCGCGGCGGCCGAAGCGGCCGCGGCCGAGGGCCGCTACGTCTTCGTCGACGTGACGGCCGATTGGTGTCTCACGTGCAAGGTGAACGAGGGGCTCTTCATCGAGACCGAGGAGGTGGCCAGGGCGTTCGAGGCGAACGACGTGATCGCCATGCGCGCCGACTGGACGCGGCGCGACGAAGCGATCGGGCGGTTCCTGGCGGACTTCGGTCGCTACGGGATCCCGTTCTACGTGATGTATCGGCCGAACGACGAGCCGTACGTCTTCTCGGAGCTCCTCTCGAAAGCGGCCATCTTACGGTTGTTCGAAGACCCGGGCGCCGCGATCGAGTAGCTCACGGACGCCCGATCGCGTCGAGAAAGACGCCGACATCGAGCAATTCGATGTCGGTGCGCCGTCGTAGCTCCCTCAAGAAGGGGCCTTTGTGCCCCGCCCCGTACGTGATGAGGAAGCGCGCGCCCTCGCCCGAGTGGTCATCGAGCGCGCGCTCGATGTTGGCCCAATGCGATGCGTTGATCGGCCCCCACCCTCCGGGTCCGAGCTCATCGTCGAACAAACGGCTGTAGACCGCCATGCGGATGTCGTACGCGGCGTCGTACTCGTCCGTGTGGATCCACCGCGGGTCGTCGCCGGGTCGCGCTTCGAGCGCCGCCGCCGAGGCCTCCGCCGCGGCGGTGTACTCCGCCCATACCTCCGCGCTCGCCGGGTCCTCCGAGACCGCGTCGAAGAAGGCGGCGCGGAAGTCGGACATCGGCTCGGTCCAGCCCGCCGTCGGGATCACCTCGTAGTCGAGCTCGGCGGACACGGGGAACAGGACTTCGATGTACTCCGGGAACCGCACGACGCGCGGCTCCTCCACGGCCCCGTTCTCCTCGAACTCGCGCCACGCGCGTTCCCACCGATTCGGGGGGATCTCGGTGAGCCAGTAGTCGGGGTCGATCGCACGGACGAGATCGCGGACCACATCGAGGCCGTAGGATTCGCTCGTCTCGTGTCCGCTGTGGATCACGCCCAGCATCACGACCTCGTTCGTCAGACCGGGCGCGCCCCCGGTCGGTGGCGGCGCCCCACCGACCCGCTCGAGCTCGACCAGGGTCCCGGCGAACTCGTTCGCTACGAAGATCCGGTTTCCGTCCGGGTGCGTTCGGACGACGATCGGACCGTCGCCCGTCTCGATGCGTTGGACGACGCGGCGCGCGGCGAGATCGATCACGGACACGGTCGTCCCGGCCGCGTTGTTCACGAGCGCGTAGTCGCCGTCGGGCGTCACGGTGATCGAGAACGGGCGCTCCCCGAGGCCGTCTTCGATGCGATCCGTGATGCGGAACGAAGCGGTGTTGAGGAAGACGACCTCGTTCGAGCCGCCACACGCGACCATGTAGCTCACGTGATCGTGCGTGAGCGCGCCGCCGGCGGGGCCGGGGCAGACCTCGACCGTGGCGTCCGTCTCCCCGTTCAGCAGATCGATCACCGAGACGGTCCCGGCGTCGAGGTTGGGCACGAACGCGTACGAGCCGTCCCACATCACGTCCGCCGGGTACGGTCGATCGCCCGTGGGATGCGCATCGGTCACGGCGCCCGCGTCGACGTCGACCACCCACAACTCGTCCGAGAACTCCGCCGTGATCCAAGCTTCTCCTCGGACCGAGCCGGGGGTGAACAAGGATGGCCCGGCGCCCACGCCCCACGTGTCGTCGGGGACGATCTGTCCGGCGTGGTCGAGGGCGATGAGGACCGAATCACGGAACTGGCTCACCAGCCAGCCATCGCTCGTCTGGATGAGGCCGAGCGGCGTATCGCCCGCATCCCACCGATCCGCGACCACACCCGCCCCCAAGTCCACGACCGCGATCTGGCCGTCGCCCGACAGCGCTACGTACGCGCTGTCCCCCGCGGCGCTGAATCGGATCCCGTGCGGCGCCGCCCCGACCTCGATGGTCCGGACCAGACGGAAGGGGCCTTCGTCGTCCGTTCCGGCGTCGTCCCCGCAGCCGGCGAGCCCCCATCCGACGCAGCAGAGGGCGGCGATCGAGGTTCGCCACGGGTGTGTTCGAGACTTTGACACGAGATGACCGTTCCCTCGGTAGATTCGCCCGATGATCCACCTCCGGAACATGTCGATCGAAGGGCCTAGCGACGAGCGCTTCCCGTTCGACGTCCCCGCGCTCCAGGGTCTCGAGATCGAGCTCACCCGACCCGTGACGTTCTTCGTCGGAGAGAACGGGAGCGGGAAGAGCACGCTGCTCGAGGGGCTCGCTTGCGCGGCGCAGATGATCGGGGTCGGCAGCTACTCGCTCGAGCGCGACCCGACGCTCGACGCGGTCCGCCCTCTCTCTCGAGCCCTACGGCTCGCCTGGGCGAAGCGGACTCGACGCGGGTTCTTCATGCGCGCCGAGGACTTCTTCGGGTTCGTCAACCGCGTGAAGCGCGAGCAGGTCGAGGCGCGTCGGGAGGCGGAGCGGGCGCAGCGGGAGAACGCCGACATGGCGCCCGCGGATCTGGCGCGGATGGTCGGAGCCTACGGAGGGGCCGCGCGTGAGCTCGCGGATCGATACGGCGAGGACATGGATGCGAGCTCGCACGGCGAGCAGTTCCTCGCGTTCTTCCGCGCGCGCGTCGTCCCCGAGGGTCTGTACCTCTTGGATGAGCCCGAGGTGGCGCTCTCGCCGACGAGCCAGCTCGCGTTCCTGTCGTCCCTGAAGCGGGCCACGGAAGAGCTGGGCTGTCAGTTCATCATCGCGACGCACTCGCCGATGCTGATGGCGCTACCCGATGCCGCGATCTTCACGTTCGACGCGCAGCCCGTCGCGCCGATCGCCTACGAGGACGTCGAGCACGTGCGGTTGGTGCGCGACTTCCTCGCCGCTCCGGAGCGATTTCTCCGCCACCTGTGATCGCGCTTCCGTCATCGCCGCGCGATCTCGGAGACCGGGCCCGCCGACGAGGACGGCCCCGGTCGGTCGCCTTTACCCGGACGACCCCTGTAGCTCGGCCGCCAGGTCCTCGGCGGCCCGCCAGATCCGAAGCGTGTTCTCGCCCCACAGCTTTCGAATCTCGGCCTCGGAATACCCCCGGCGCACGAGCTCGATCGTCACGTTGAGCGTTTCGGAGGCGTCGGCCCACCCCTCGATGCCGCCGCCACCGTCGAAGTCGGAGCTGATCCCGACGTAGTCGATCCCGATGAGGTCGACGGCGTGGTCGATGTGATCGACGAAATCGGCCACGTTGGCGCCGGGGAACCGGTCGCGGATCGCGAGCACGCCCGCTCGAAACGCATCGCGCTGCTCGTCGGTCATCCCCGAGAAGCTCTCGAACCCGATCTCATCGCGGAGCGCCGCCATCGCGTCGCGCTCTTCCTGCGAGGGCGCCTTCACGAACGCGCCGAGCGCGACGGCCTGCATGACGCCGCCGTTCTCTCTGAGCGCCATGAGCTGCTCGTCGTCCATGTTCCGTGGGTGCGGGTTGACCGCGTGAGCCCCGGAGTGCGACGCGATCACGGGACCGCGTGAGAGACGCATCGCGTCCAAGCTCGCCTCCTTCGAGACGTGCGACACGTCGACCAGGATGCCGAGGCGGTTCATCTCCGCGATCACCTGCTCGCCGAACTCGCTGATCCCGCCGTTCTCACCCGGGGTGTCGCCGAAGCCGAGGTTGGGCTGCGCGGAGTCGGCGATGTCGTTGTTCCCGTTGTGCGCGAGCGTGACATAGCGCGCACCGAGGGCGTGGTAGGTCTCCAGCAGCGACAGGTCCCGTCCGATCACGTAGCCGTTCTCGATCCCGATCGCCGCCACGAGCTTGCCTTCGTCGTGGAGCCGCTCGACGTCATCGGCGGTGTAGGCGAGACCGATGAGGTCCGGATACATCTCGTCGGTCATCCGGTGGATGGCGTCGAACTTCGTCCGCGCGCACGCCTTCGCGGCCTCGTAGTTCGCCGGCGTGCGCTCCGTCTGGCCGCAGTACACGATGAAGAACCCGGCATCGAGCCCGCCCGCCCGCATCTTCTCGAGGTTCACCTGACGATCGGCGTCGAGCGGGTCCACCTCCGGCGTCGCGAAGTCGAGCGGTATGTCGTCGTGCGTGTCGATCGTGATCACCGCTTCGTGGATCTCGCGCGCACGGCGCTCGATCTCGGCTTCCGACATGAGCGCGACGGCAGGCTCGACCGACGCGTCGGCGCCGTCGGTCGAATCGGGCGCCGGGGTGCACGCGGACGCGCAGAGGATCAGGGCGAACGAGGGTGCGAGTCGGACGCTACCGCTCATCTTGGGTGCTCCTGCGGGGCTTGTTGAGATGGCGTACGATTCCAAGCTCTCTGAACGGCACCAACGCCGCAAACGAAGGCAGCATGCGTGTGATCTCGGTTGAAGAGGCGGCTCGGCCCGCGGGGAGCCCGGCGCGCGACGGGCGCCCCCATGGGGGAGCCGGACGCCGCCGGGTCCGAGCCGGACTCCGTCCCCTGCTCTTGCTCTCGTTCCTCATCGGCTGCGACGACGTGACCGGGCCGGCGCTGCCGGAGTTCGCGCGCGTGGTCTACACCTCGATCGACAGCCGTTTTCTGCGGGTGTGGGTCCAGGATCTCGATGGCTCGAGCCGGGCGGGGCTCACGCCGGATGACGAGACGAGCCTCGAGCCGAGCTGGGTCCCGAACGAGCAGCTCGCGATATACCCGCCCCGGATCGTCTACACGAGCTGGCGCGACGGAGACGCCAACATCTACCGCATGGCGTCGAACGGCACGCTCAAGGAGGCGCTCACGACCCATCCGGCCAACGACCGGACCGGTCGTTTCGCGCCCGATGGGCGGCGGCTCGCGTTCGTCTCCGAGCGCGACGGCCGCCCCGACGTTTTCGTCGTCACCCCGGGTTCGGGCTCGGAGCCCGTCAACATCAGCGCGAGCCCGACCACGAACGATGTCGATCCGGATTGGTCGCCCGACGGCGAGCGCCTCGCGTTCCTGTGGAACGACGAGGCGCTGCCCTGGCGTGAGGTCTGGCTCGTCGAGGCCGACGGCACGGGGCTCCGGCGACTGACCACGCCGTCGGGTGGCTCGGGCGTGAGCGGTTTCGCCT